>NZ_CAPAEZ010000025.1:0-33164 GCF_948576815.1 uncultured Allobaculum sp. | reverse complement strand
CTGTATCACGGCCGGATGACTGCCGAGGATGTGGCCGACAAGTACGGATACCATCCAAAATCAATGTACCGCCACATTTACGGCGTTCTGGATATGCTCCTGTGAAATGCGCTACTTTTGACACTCGTCAAGGTGGTAAAGTGATATCGTCGGATGACCGACGGGCAGAGATGCATCAAGGGTGGCTGTGCACGGCTGCCCTTTTTGCTTGTCTGCCAGAATGCGGATGTGGTGGAACGGTAGACACGGGACTTAAAATCCTTTGACCGAGGTCGTGCAGGTTCGAATCCTGTCATCCGCACCATTTTGTCGTTCTCTGGAATCCGGGGCCTGATTTCGTCCTTTCTCCGGGCCCTGGATTCGAGGGAATGACTGAGAAAGGATGAGTGGCATGGATGTTAAAAACGACAATTACTGGCTGATGGAAGGCAACTGCCTGGACCGCATGAAAGAGATCCCTGACCATTCTGTGGACATGATCTTGTGCGATCTGCCATATGGCGTAACGGACTGCGAGTGGGATTCTGTGATTCCCTTCGACCGGCTCTGGGAGCAGTATCAGAGAGTCCTGAAACCATACGGTAACTGCCTCCTGTTTGGCACACAGCCATTCATCTCAGATGTCATCAACAGCAACAAACAGAGCTTTTCTCACGTATGGTACTGGATCAAAAACAACATCACGGGTGCTCTTAATGCGCGCCGGCAGCCGCTTAGATGCATTGAGGAGGTGGCTGTTTTTGTTTGTAATATACCTTCTAAGACATTCGGGGGGGGGTACTCGAAGGCCAGAGAGTATTTGCGTGAACAGAAACGTTTGTCCGGATTGAGCTGTCAGCAGCTGCGGGATCTTCTCGGAACATACATGGCGGGTCATTATTTCACGAACGGTAAGCAGTTTGCATTTCCGAGCGCGGATGCATACAGAAAGCTGCAGAGTACCGGATTCTTCCAAATGCCGTTGGATGAGCTGCGGGATCTTGATGGTCCGATGCCGAAGGCGGAAGAACGCAAAGCCGTTTATAATCCGCAGGGGATTCGTGAGCTGAAAAAGCCACGGACAAAGCACAACCATAAGGAATCAATCTGGGGCGATTGGACTCATGATAGCTACACCCAGAAAATGACTGGTTATCCCAGGCACATCCTGAGATTTGACACAGAGATCACACGGTTTCATCCAACACAAAAGCCGGTGGAGATGCTGGCGTATCTGATTCGGACATACACGGATGATGGGGCGACGGTGCTGGACAACTGCATGGGGTCCGGATCAACCGGTGTTGCCTGTGCAAAGACAGGGCGCACATTCATCGGGATTGAAATGGACCCGAAATTCTTCGGGATCAGTTGTGACAGGATAGAGAAGGAGCACAAGAAATCATGAAAAAACTGTTTATTACGGCCGGCCTTGCGTTGGCTTTTTTACTGGCTGGATGCGGAAACTCTGACCCGCTGGGAACTCAGTACTATTTTGGCTGGGCACAGATCAAGCTGCCCAACGGGGAGATAGTGGAGGGCGAAGTCGACGCTTGGAACCACGGAGACGAAAACGACCGTGTCCGCGTGACCATCGACGGAATTGACTACAACACACATTTCTCCAACGTCTGTCTGTTTTCCGAGAAGCCGGCTGACTGATGACCAACCAGGAGATCCTGCAGTTTTATCTGGGCAGCGAGTGGAAAGCCGTGCGGGATGAAGTCCTGCGTCTGGACCACAACGAATGCCAGATGTGCAAAGCACAGGGAAAGTACACGAAAGCACAGGTTGTCCACCATGTGCAGCACCTCAAGGACAGGCCAGACCTGGCTCTGAGCATCTGGCACCGGGGACAGCGGCAGCTTGTTTCGCTTTGCAATGAATGTCATAACAAAGTTCACCCTGAAAAAGGAATCCGAGGAAAAGCTAAAGCCGTTCTAACTAATGAATGGTGGTGAAAATATACCCCCCTTAAAAAATTCTGAGTGAAATCCGGGTTTTGATCTAACGGGGGCATATCCCGCCCTTTCGGGATTTTTTTGTTTATATCGCGCGCGTGAGCGTGTGAACGGAGCGGAAAGGAGGTGATTTCATGGCGAAAACTGCATTGAACAGTGACGTAAAACTCAAAGCGCTGCAAAAACAGTTTGAGTCTGAGAGCGAGGCCCTGGGCCTGCTGGATGATTACCTGTACGTGACACAGTACCGGGCATATACAGACCAACTGCGGATCATGGACGAACTGAAAGCCGAAGTCACCGCCCAGGGCGTGATGATGACGGTGACAGCGGGGCGAGACCTGGAAAAACGGGTGGTGAATCCAGCTGTTTCCGAGTACAACCGCATGGCCGGACTGGCCAACAAGACCGCATCACAGGTGCTGTCGATGCTGACCAAAGCCAGGGAATCACATCAGACCGATGAGGAGGAATCCCTGCTGTGAACCAGCTGCCTGTGTGGGCTGCCGAGTACTTCCAACGCATGGACCTGATGCCCTGGCGCTTTTGCAAGGAGCAGCACGCACTCCGCAAGCAGGTGGAGAAAGCCTACCTCACGGAAGACCTTACCGTTTACGAAGAACGATATGCCGCCTATGTCAAAATGGGCGGCTTTTTGGGCTACGGCGACGGGTACGACTGGGAGAGGTTCCTGATTGGTTGTTTTCTCTGCACCTACAACCCCAAGGGCCTGCCCAGGTGGCGGCGCACGATCGTGTATCTGGGGCGGGGCGCCGGCAAGGACGGATGCATCAGCTGGATGAGCCTGTGTCTGATATCCCCCTACAATCCGGTACTCCGGTATGACGTGGACATTGGAGCATTCAACGAGACCCAGGCGCTGCGGCCTGTCGAGGATGTGCGGGATGCCCTGAAATCCAACGAGACCAAGATGCGGAAATTCTTCAAATGGACACTGGAGGTCATCCAGTGCAAGAAGACCGGGGCCAAGTTAAGAGGCTGGGCCAACAACTCCAAGGGGCTGGATGGTCTGCGATCCGGCGCTGTCTTCCTAGATGAAGTCCACCAGTACGAAGACAACAAGACGATCGAAGTATTCACGTCTGGTCTTGGTAAGGTCGACGACGGCCGGCTGGGAATCTTCACGACCGAGGGATACGTCCAGGACGGCCCCCTGGATGAATATCTGAAAAAGGCCCGGGCATGCCTGTTTGACGGGGAGCCGGACGATGGGTGGCTGTATTTCATCTGCAAGCTGGACAAAGAGGATGAGGTCCACGACGAGGAAAACTGGCACAAGGCCAACCCGTCCTTGTGGAAGAAGCCCAGCTTGATGGAAGAGCTGCGCAGCGCTTATCAGGACTGGAAGAAAGCCCCAGGCCAGAACAAGGATTTCCTGTGCAAGCGGATGAATCTCAAGCAGGTGCAGAACTCACAGCCGGTTGCGGAGTGGGCAGACATCGAAGCCACAAACGTGGAGCTGCCCATGGAATCCCTGGAAGGCCAGGAGTGCGGCATCGGCATCGACTTTGCCAAGACCACAGACTGGGCAGCGGTCAATGTGCATTTCCGGGACGGAGACGTGAGGTACGACATCAATCACGCCTGGATCTGTCTGCAGTCGGATGAACTGTGGAGACTCAAATGCCCATACAGACAGTGGGCGGAGGACGGACACATCACCCTGGTGGACGGTCCGGAAATCCCTCCGGAGACGCTGGCCAAGTATGTGAGTGATATGGCCCGGATCTACGACGTTAAGTACGTGGCTATCGACTCCTACCGCTACTCCCTGATGAGCCACGAACTGGAAAAGGTTGGCTTTTCCACAGCTGGCAAAAATCTGTACCTGACACGCCCCAGCGATGTGATCCGTGTGGCCCCCCAGATATTGAGGTGCTTCCGGAACCGCTATTTCATGTGGGGCGATGTGCCACATCTGCGGTGGGCCACAAACAATGCCTGCCTGGTGCCGGCGAAGAAAAGCAAGCTGTCAGAGTCCGGGGAGCTGGACATGGGGAACTACCTGTTCGGCAAGCAGGAGCACCACGCACGCAAGACAGATCCATTCATGGCGCTGGTGGCATCCATGACCCACGAGGATGAGCTTGCACCGCTCACGTCCCTGGGCTGGGACGATTTTGACGTTATCGCATTTTAGGAGGTGATCCAGATGACAACACAGAAAGGAGGTGGTGACCCTTGAGCTGGCTGAGGAATATTTTCCACTGGGATTTTTTGAATAAAGGCCAGAAAAGACAGTATCTCGAAGTCGTTACAAGCCAGGACGAAAAGGCCGCCATGGTGGCAGCCAGGTCCCTGGCGTTTGAGATGTGCGTCCAACGCATCGCCAAGGCGGTCAGTAAGTGTGAATTCCGGGTGTATCAGCGAGGGAAGGAAAAGAAGGACGCATGGTTTTACGCCTTCAACGTCCGTCCAAACTGCAATGAGACGGCCACGGAATTCTGGACCAAGTTTATCCACCGGCTGTATTACCAGGATGAGGTCCTGATCATCAGGAAGGAAAGCGAGAAACGGGGGCTGCAGCTGTTCATTGCTGACTCCTACATGCTGGACGAAAACAACGTGATGGATCCTCAGGTATTTTCGAACGTGCAGATCGGTCAGCTGACATTGAACAGCACCTACTCCATGGATGAAGTTTTTTTCTTCCGGAACCACAACGGCCAGACCCGCCGGCTGCTGGACGAAACTCTGGGGCTGACGCTTTCACTGATGGCTTCCGCTGCCAAATCCTACCGCCGGGCCAATGGGTCCAGGTGGGCCCTGGAAATCGGGCGTGTCATGGAGAACAAGGACAACCGCGACGAAGAGTTCCTGGAAAAACAGCGGCAGAAGCTGAAAACATTTCTGGACGGTGATGACGCCATGTGGTTGAGCACCAAAGGGACGGAGCTCAAGCAACTGCAGACAGGTGGCACCGCCAAAGATACCCGAGACATCAAAGCCCTGCTGGATGATGCGATCGAGCTGACCTGCAAGGCTTTTTTGATGCCTACCAACATCATGACGGGGCAGGTGACCGACACCAGTAAGGCGGTGGATGATTTCCTGACGTTCTGTCTGGATTCGGTGGTTGAGCTTATCCAGGATGGCCTGAATGCAAAGCGGTACGACATGGAAGAGTACCTGAAAGGGGACCACATCCGCATCAACACGCAGAGCATCAAGCACATCGACGTGCTGGACATGGCGACAAGCGTGGATAAGCTGCTGAGCTCTGGGGTGTTCTGCATCAACGACATCATGCGGATCCTTGGAAACGAGCCCATCCAGGAAGAGTGGGCAAACCAGCATTTCATGACGAAAAACTACAGCACGATCGACGATCTGTTGAACGCGCTGACGAAAGAAGAGCAGAAAGGAGGAAAAGACGATGAGCAAAATGAGAAGAATGGCGTTGCAGATGGCAGTGAATCCGGCAAAAGCGACGGAAGCTGACCTCGATATCTTTGACGATATCGACGGATCAAAAGACTGGTGGACTGGCGAAGATATGGGAATCGGTCCTAAGACAATCCAGGATTTCCTGCAGAAAAATCCAGACGTGGACACGATCAACGTCAACATCAACAGCCACGGAGGCGACGTGTTCGACGGAATGGCGATCCGCAACCTGCTGGCAGACTCCGGAAAGACAGTCAATGTAAAGGTGGTCGGTATTGCAGCATCCATCGCATCCGTGATTGCGACGGCCGGTGACACTGTAACCATGCACAACACCAGCCAGATGATGGTCCACAACTGCTGGACATCTGTGTGGGGAGCCAACGCCAAGGAGCTGCGAAAGCTGGCGGATGACATGGACAAGATCATGGAGTCCTCCAAAGTCGCCTACCTGGACAAAGCCGGCGGCAAGCTGACAGCGGAAAAGCTGGATGAGCTGCTGGATGCGGAGACTTACCTCACCGCAGAGGAGTGCAAGGAATACGGACTTTGCGACGTGATTCTGGACTCCAAAGGGCAGCCGATCAAGCCCGAACCGGAACCTGAGCCGACAGAGCCGGGACCGCAGGAAAGTACCAAGAAAGTTGAAGATAAGCAGCCTGACATGACTGCGATGGCCACGGAAAAACCGTGGTTTTTTTAATGCCCAACCGGCAAGAAAGGAAACAAGAAAATGGCAATCAAAACGAAAGCTGAAAGAACTGAGGCGCTGAAGGCCGCCATGGAAAACAAGGATACCGATGAAATGGTTTCCGCTGTGAATGACCTGATCACCCAGGAGGGCGAAGAGCTTTACGCCCGGATGCTGAAGCAGGAAGACGGACGGGTACTGGAAGCCCGCGGCATGCGCCAGCTGACCAGCGAAGAGCGCAAGTATTACCAGGCTGTGATTGACGCCCAGCGCAACACACCAAGTGGTTCCATCACCAATATCGACGTGGTGATGCCTGAAACTGTCATCGACAACGTTTTCGATGATATCGAGCAGAAACACGCTCTGCTGTCCCACATCGACATGATGCGGGTCAACGCCAAAATCAAGATCCTGTACACCTCCGCAGACACCAACGAGGCTATCTGGGGCAAGCTGACCGACAAGATCACCCAGGAAATCGCCTACGGGTTTGAAGAACTGGACGCCGGACTGCTCAAATTGTCCTGCTTCATCCCGGTGCCGAACGCCTATCTGGACCTGGGACCCGCTTACCTGGACCGCCTGACTCGCACTTATCTGTACGAAGCCATGGCCAAGGGCATCGAAAAGGCGGTGACCACCAACCTGTCCAGTGCTACCGGCCCCATCTGCATGATTGCAGACATGACCAAAGGCACTACCAGCTCCGGCGTTACCACCTACACCAAAAAGTCTGCTGTGAAAGTTACTGACTGGACTCCGAAAGGTCTGGCAAACGTCCTCAAGATGCTGGCAAAGACCCGCAAGGGCAACCCCCGGCCTGTCATCGGCGCCGGCCTGTTCCTGGCTGTAAACTCTGCCGACAACTACTCCATCGTAAAGCCGGCCATGATGGTCCAGAACGCTTCCGGCGAGTGGGTAAGCCGTTCCCCCTATCCCGTTACCGTGGTTGAGTCTGAATTCATCCCCGCCGGTGAGGCGATCCTGGGCATGGACAACCGGTACATCCTGGGCATGGGCTCTGACAAGAATGGCACCATTGAGACATCCAAGGATTACCAGTTCCTTGAGGACGCCACCGTGTACAAATGCAAGCTGTACGGCAACGGCCAGCCCAAGGACAACAACAGCTTTGTGCGCCTGGATATCTCCGAGCTGAAGGAAGCCCAGCTGCTGACCACAGTGGTCAATAACACTGTCACTACTCCGGCTCAAGGATCCTGATGCTGGACTATATCAAACGGGCATTGTGCATCAGCTGGTGCCCGGAGGAAGAAGCGGACCGGCTCAATGACCAGATCAAAGCCGGTCAGGCTTTCCTCGAAAAGTACGACCCAGAAATCGACTGGGACAACGACGAAGAGGCCAGGCCACTGCTGGCTGAGTACGTCCGATACGTGCGAGCGAATGCCAGGGACGATTTCAAGCTGAATTATTTCGATGAAATTTTGAGCCTTGCTACACGGAGAGCTGGAAGTGCTGGCACCGAAAACGAAGAGTAAAGGCGCTGTCAGCTTTGCCGATGGATATCTGCAGCCCCTGGAAGTTGACCGGGGCAGGACCATCACTGGCAACGCTGCCCATGTGTGTGCCTACGGGGACGAAACCGTGGGGTTTTCCCGGTTTTACTCCGCGCAGCAGGTTGGCGTGACCATCGACCGGACATGCTCCATTCCGTACGACTCCTGCGTCGAGCGGGAGCAGTACCTGGAAATGATTGGTTTCCGGGACGGCAAGCGCCGGATTTACAAAATCGAGCAAGTGCAGGAAAAGGCGGACACGGCTCCGCCATCCCTGCTGCTTTCTCTGTCCGAGGTCAAGGTGACCCTGACGGATGAGAGAGACGACTCCGAAAAGCTGGTGAACAGATGAAAAAACTGACACAGAGATTCCAGGAAATACATGAAATGCTGGGCGGCATCTGTGATGAGGTCTATCACTACTGGGCCGACGCAAAAAAATCCAATTGTTACATCATTTGGCAGGAAAAAGGCGAATCGGAAAGCCATTGGGCAGACAACCACCAGCAGGAGCAGGTGATTTCCGTGGATATTGAACTGTACGTCCTGGACCCGCTTGACAACGCCATTGATGCAGTCCAGGAGCTTCTGAATGCGGAGGCACTGTCCTGGTCCTACGACGGATCGCAGTGCGAAACGGAGACTGGACTCATCCACCACAGCTGGGGATGTGAGTTTGGCTAAGGTAGATTTTGAAGGCTTCGAGGATTTCGAAAAGGTCCTGGAGTCGCTGGCGGATCCACGGGAACTGCAGGGCATCTGCAAGGTGGCGCTGTACGACGGCGCCGGTGCTGCAGCTGCGGAAATCGTGGAAGGCATCCGTACCCACAAGACGCACAAGAATCCTGTGGATGGCATGACTCCCCAGGAGCAGAAAGCCCTGCTGAAGGGCTTTGGCATATCCAAGATGGAAGAGCGGGACGGGGACCTGAACGTGAAAATTGGGTTTGCTGGATACGATGAGACCCGCAAGACGAAGAAGCATAAAAACGGGGTCCCGATACCCCTGACCGCCAACTCCCTGCGCAAGGGGACCAGCTGGCGAGCAAAAGATGATTTCATGGCCAAAGGCATGCGAGATTCCCGGAAGAAAGCTCCGGAAGCCATGGAAAAAAGACTAGATGAAGAGCTGGCGAAACGGCTCAAGAAAGGAGCATAGACATGGCAATCAAAGGACTTTCCAAGCTGGTCATCGCACCGGCTTACCAGTATGATTCTGCGGCGAACAAGGTGACCTACGGCCCGGCCGCGGTCACTGAAAAAATGGCCGAGTACAAAGCGGACATTTCCTTTACCGAAGATGACGGCCTGTATCTGGATAACAGTCTGGCGGAAAAGGCACCCGGAAAATTCTCCAGCGGCAGCCTGACGGTCACCACCGGCGAGCTGACAAATGAGACGTCCAAGATGATCCTGGACATCAAGGAAATCACCCAAACGGTGGACTCCAAGAGCGTCAAGGGTCTGGCGTTTGACAAAAACACCAAGGGCAACACCACCGGCATCGGCCTGATCGAAGAGCACCAGTTCAACAACGAGGACTTTTACCGGGCGGTCATCCTGACAAAAGTCGCCTGGGACGTGCCATCTGATGCCGCCACCACTCGGCAGGATAAGATCAGCTGGCAGACCAAAGAAATCGGCGGCACCATCATGGAGTCCGACGAAAAGGCGACCAGCGAGACCGAAACCGACAAACTGTGGAAGGCAACGTTTGACCTGCCTACGGAAGCAGAAGCGCTGGCAACCATCCTGGCCTACTTCGCAGACCACGAGAGAGCGGACGCATGACGCCGAAAACTGTTGAAATCGGCGGCAGGCTCTGGCCTGTGTGCTTTTCGCTCTATTGCCTGGAGGCTGTGCCGGACATCATGGGCGTGATGCAGCGATCCGCAGATGCTGCCAACATGACCGGTGGGGACATGCGAACCATGCTTGAATTCGTCCACTCCCTGATCGTGTCGGGCTGCGAATTTTGCAACACCTGGCACGCAAAGCCGGATGGTGTGGAGTTTGACGAAAACGGCAGGATCCAGCCGCTGAGCAAGAAAGCATTCCTGCTGGCAACACAGGACATGGACGACCTGAGCGCCATCCTGGAAGTGGTGCAGGAAGTCGTGGCCAAAAACGGAGGCAAGCGAATTAATGCTGTGCCTGTTCGGACAAACTCAAAAAAAAAGAAGCGCAGACGCTGAATCCAGCGTTTGCGCTGATCTACACGAAAGCAAGAGCGCTTGATGCCGGTATGGCACCAGGCGTTTTCCTTTTTTTGCCGTATGGGGAGCTGCTGGACCTCCTGAATGCCCGAGACATTCTGCGGGGATTCCTGGAAGAGGGACCTGAGCTCAACAAATACGGCGGCGAGTATTTTTAACGAAAGGAGCTACACGTGGCATATGATATCGGCCCGCGAATCAGCCTAAAGGGCGAAGCCGAGTTTAAAAGGTCCATCAGCTCCATCAATGATGAGCTGAAAGAGTACGGCTCAGAACTCAAGAAGGTACGAAGCGAAACGGAAGGACAGGAAAAGTCCACCGAGACGCTGGCAAAAGAAAACGAGGTCTTGCAGAAGCAGCTGGATGCCCAGACCAGAAAGCTGGACGTTTACCGGGCACAGCTTGAGAAGCTGACCAAGCGGCAGCAGGAGCAGAAAAAGTCCCTGGAAAGCGCCAGGAAGGAATTCGGGGAAAACTCCAAGGAAGCGCAGAAGGCTCAGCGCCAGTATGATGCAACTGAGAGTGAAATCAGGAAGCTGAATCAGGCGATAAACGAAACAGAGACCTACTGCAACAACGCAAAGAAAGCCATCAAGGATAACACTGATGAGATGGAAAAGATGGGAGACTCCTATCAGAAAACCATCGACAAAATCTCCGGCATGGGCACCAAAACGAAAGAATTCGGCAAGAAAGCCAGCGTTGTGTCCGCTGGAATCGTTGGCATTGGCGTTGCGTCGCAAAAAGCGTGGTCAGAGCTGGATGAGGCTTATGACGGAATTGCAGCTGGGACCGGAGCCACGGGCGAAGCGCTGGAAAGCCTGCAGGCATCGTTCGACAAAGTTTATGGGAATTTTCCAGCAGAGTCGGCAGATGTAGGGCAGGCGATCGCGGACCTGAACACACGGTTTGGGTTCACCGGCGACCAACTGGAAGACTGCACAGAAGAATTCCTGAAATTCTCTCAGGTGAATGGGACGGATGTGTCCTCTGCGGTTGCTCTGGTATCCCGGGCCATGGGAGATGCGGGCATCAAATCATCGGACTATGCCAAAGTCCTGGACAGTCTGACAGCAGCATCCCAGGCGTCGGGCCTGAGCGTTGATAAACTGGCGGAGTCCATCACAAAGTACGGCGCACCGATGCGAAACCTAGGATTCACCATGGAAGAAAGCATCGCGCTGTTCTCCCAGTGGGAAAAGGCGGGCGTTAACACCGAAATCGCGTTCAGCGGTATGAAAAAAGCCATCTCCAACTGGGGCAAAGAAGGAAAGGATGCCACCCAGGAGTTCAGGAAGACTCTGCAGGCAATCCAGGAAGCACCGAGCATCGCAGATGCGACTTCCCTGGCTATTGAGGCTTTCGGGTCCAAAGCCGGTCCGGACCTGGCTGACGCCATCAAAGGCGGCAGATTCTCCATCGAGGAGATGATGCAGACCGTCGAAAATGCCGGTGGAATCGTGAACCAGACGTTTGGCGACATGCAGGATCCTGCGGACAAAGCCACTGTGGCCATGAACAACCTGAAGTTGGCCGGCGCAGATCTGGCAAGCGAGATTCAGGCGACACTGGCGCCGATTCTGGAGCTGCTGGTGGAGCTCCTGCAGGGACTTGTGCAATGGTTTCGCGAGCTGCCGGAGCCGGTAAAGCAGATGATCGTGGTGATTGGCGGATTGGTTGCAGCCTTGGGCCCAGTGATTTACGTCATTGGATCCATAATGGAAAAAGCCTCCTGGATAGGCAAAGCCATCAAGGCAGCCGGTCCACTGCTGACCGGACTGCAGGGTGTTGTTGGTACGGTGATTGGGTTCATAAAGACCGCGGTTTCCGGACTGTTTACTCTGATCATGGCGCACCCAGTGATTGCAGTTATCACGGCAATCATTGCGGCGGTTATGCTGCTGTATACAAAATGCGAGTGGTTCCGGGATGCGGTAAACGCCATCCTCAAGGCTATCTGGGACGTCATCACGGAGATTTGCCGGGGCATGGTAGAGTGGTTTACCAAGACACTGCCCCAGAGTATCAACTCCTTTGTGCAGTCCTGGAATGACGGCTGGGCCAAGGTTGGGAAATGGTTTTCCGACACCTGGAACAACATGCTGCAGACGTTACAGCAGATGGGCGGTCGCATCAGCCAGAGCGTCCAGGGGATTTGGAAAAGCATCACCGGCACCTTTTCGGGGATGTGGAACTCCGCCACCAAATGGGGCAAGGATCTGATCGACGGATTCATCTCAGGCATCCAGTCCATGTGGAACGCCCTGAAAAACAAGGTCAACGGCGTGGCGAAACTGATATCCAACTTCCTGCACTTCTCTGTGCCAGAGGAGGGCCCACTGAACGACTTCGACGAATCCGGAGGGGACATGATGGACCTGCTTATTGAGGGCATGGAGAGCCGCAAAAAAGCCCTCCGGAAATCCCTGGAGGGCATCGCCGAAAGCATGAGAGCGGAAAACAATTTCGTGCTGGGCGGTGGCGGTGAGTTGACCGTAAACATGCCGGTTTATCTGGACAGCCGCAAGATCCACCAGGGACAGAACAAGGTGGCCATTTCCAATGCGGATGCCAATAAGCTGGCGAAAGGAGGCTGGTGACATGAATTACGATGTGATCATAAACAACCGGTCCATGAGTGACCGGGGGTTCCTGGCAGTCCAGCGCCCGGCTGAACCGTCTCCGGAAAAGAAAATCGTAAGCAATGAGGTCCTGTCACATGATGGGGCCTTTTATCGTGATACCGGATTTTACAAGGACTACGAGCAGGAAATTGAGTTTAACTTCATGGTCCCGCAGGAATCCGAATGGTCCGCCAAGGTCAGGGAGCTGCGGCGGATCTTTGAGACAGCGAAGACACTGATGTTTTCGGATGATCAGCAGTTTCAGAGACGCATCAAGCTAGCGGTGGTTGGTGACTGTGCCCGCCTGGGCAATCTCATCGGCAAAGCCACGGTAAAGCTGACGTTGGATCCGTATCACTATTTCGTGCCAGGCCAGCGCTGGATTAAACAGCCGGAGCTGTATCGATACAACGAGCATGACAAGAGCCGGCCGATCTACCGCATCATCGGCAACGGTCAGGCGACTCTGACAGTCAACGGCTACGGCTGCACGGTCATCGTGCCGGGTCAGATCTATCTGGATACGGAAAGGTCTGTGGCTCATGGACCTGAGGGTGAAAACCTGAATGCAAACACGAACGCCGATTATGAGCGCCTGTTGCTCGAACATGGGCAGAATGACGTGAGCGTTTCGGGAGATTTCACACTGTGGGTGTATCCCAACTGGAGGCAGATATGATCCAACTCTACAAGGATGGAAATACCAACTACGAGATGAACGGGGATTACAGCCTTGACCCGCTCAAGGCTGACCTGTCTCTGACACTCAACGGCGAGTGGCGCATCGACCTGGAAATCCCGCAGGACGATGCCGGGAACTGGATGCACCTGGAGCATGACACGGTCATCAAGATCCGGCTGCCCAAGTGGGGCGACCAGCTGTATGTGGTGTCCAACCCGCAGCGGACGGACCTGCAGACAGTCAGCGCAGTGGCTTACCCGATTGCCATGTGGGACGCCCGGAATGAGCTGATCGTCAGAGACTGCCGACCCACGACCCAGAGCGGACGGGATGCACTGGAGTACATCCTTACCAGCTGCGGAGGTGCCGGAAAGTACTCCATCGACTGCGACATATCCAAGCTCAATACTGCATACTACGTGCGGAAGAATTTCATGGAGTGCCTGGCATCGGATGATGACAACAGCTTCCTGAACCGCTGGGGCGGTGAGATCCTGTACGACAACCATATCTTCCATGTGCTGCAGCAGGCAGGGCAGGACCGGGGCATGACACTGTCAGCCAGCCGGAACATCTCAGGCTTTACTGTGGCAGAGGATGACAGTGAGTTTGTGGATGTCATCATCCCGGTTGGATATAACGGCTGGACCTGCCCGACTGAGGTCAGGCGGGAAAAGGTTGGCCGGGTGCCCCACAAGCGGTTTGTGGAGTACTCAAACATCAAATACGTGGACGATGCATCCGAGGACGATTCCGAGGATCCTGAAATCACTGTCTGCCAGACGCCTGCAGCCATGCAGGAGGCACTGGAAAAGGCAGCACAGGAAAGTTTTGCGGCCGGAGAATTCCAGCCGCTTTTTACTTACTCTGTGGATTTCGTCGACCTCCGGAAATGCCGGGAGTATGAGGGACTGGATGATCTGCTGTATCTGTGGCTGGGTGACCTGGTCAGGGTGGAAAATCTGGACCGCCACATCACCACGCAGCAAAAAGTCATCGGGCTCACCTATGACCTTGTTGCAGATCAGATAACCGAGATAACCCTGGGGTCCCAGGCGCGGGACTTTTTTAATGCCGCATCACAGGCCACCAGTGACCTGAAAAAGGTGTTGGAAAAGTCCGGAGGAACCACCAGTGTCGTTGCCGAGAAAGTGGCCGGGGTCATCAACATGATGAACACATCCCTCAAGGCGCAGAAGTCTGCAGCAGTTCGGCAGGATGTGAGAGCCATCCTTTTTGAGGACCTGGACAAGACCAGCCCGCTTTTCGGAGCCATGGCACTGGGCACCCAGGGGCTGCAGATTTCCAAGGAGCGCACAGCCGACGGCACAGACTGGAAGTGGGGCACTGCCATCACCTACCAGAGCATCGTGGCGGATTACATCATCACAGGTCTGCTGTCAGGCAAGGGCGGGAACTTCTGGTTCGATTTGGACTCCGGCAGGTTTGAGTTGGGCAGCGGTCTTTTCAAGGGAACCATCAATACGAAAGAAAACGCCAACATTGGCAAGCGGATCTATCTGGATTATGACGGAAGCCATGGCGATGGATGGTATGCATCTGGTATCTATCTCGGTGATGAAGCAGGATCCGATACACGTCCCCATCTTTCAGTTATCAACATGTCCAATGACATCCTCAAACAGATCTGTCTGTATGCCAATGGCAGCAAGCAGCCGCCCATGATTGGGTGTAACACGAGCCAGGAGGCAGATGGATCCAACAAGCAGGCTGAATGCTTCATGCGTGTAGGGACTGGTAATGGAGGCGTAAAAGTCCACCAGAACAGCATAGAGATCAGATCCAAAGACGCCAGGCTGGTTTCTCAGGAAATCGAACATGGGTCGCAGGTCGTGGTTAAGGACGAGGGTATCTGGCTGGTAGGCAAGCGTCTGAATGTCAGCGATACAAACGGAAACATGGGTGTAGGCGTGACCTACAGTGGAACGGTCTCGCGGATCTCCACAGTCAACGGCATTGTGACCAGGGTGAGCGAATAGTATGGCCCTGAATTTCGATGAGTTTGTCATAACCCACAACGACCGTGGGTATGACATCGACGGCGCATACGATGCCCAGTGTTGGGACGGATACGCAGAATATTGCCGATGGTTAGGCATCCCGTATGCACATTGTGCCTACTCCGGAGGTGTCCGGGACCTGTGGGAGCATCGCTCAGAGTTGGGGATGCTGCAGTACTTTGATGTGGTCACATCTCCCCGCAATGGGGATGTGGCCATCTGGACCAATGCATACGGCGGCGGCTTTGGCCACATCGCCATGTACTACAACGGCAAGTATTTTGGCCAAAACCAGGGAGGTATCCCATACGGGATCGGTGCCTGCTTTAATCTGGTTTCTCTGTCTGCACCTGACGGCGGGTTCCTCCGCCCCAAGAAGCTGGCGGCCTCCAGTCTTGCCTGGATCATCCCGGAAAACACCAGACCGCTGACCATGGCGGAGATGCAGAACAATGCCAAATGCATCTGGGGCTATCTACATGCCAAGGGCTGGACCCTGGAAGCGACATGCGCTGTGTTGGGCAATGCTCAGAGTGAGTCCACACTGAATCCTAACAGGTGGGAAGGTGATGTGCCTTTCTGCCAGCCTGTCTCATCACGAGGGTTTGGTCTGGTGCAGTGGACACCATGGACCAACATCAGGGACTATCTCGGCGACGCTCCTATCAAGGATTACGGCAATCTCGAATGCCAGAAACTGGATGAAGAGAGCCGCACAGGCTACTCGTGGATAGACAAGGGCTACGGGATGAGCTACCAGCAGTTCAGGGTATCCAAAGCCACACCGGAGCAGCTGGCGCAAATTTTCCTGATCAACTACGAAAGACCGGCCGACACCAACCAGTCTGTCAGGCAGACACAGGCCCGACACTGGTACGACTATCTCAAAGGCTGGGCTCCAGTAGTGCCGGAAGGAGCAACCGGCGGCACAACAGAGAGAAAACTTTATATGCAGATCGTCAACGGGATAGTGATCAAATGCTATCCCGTTTGATTTAGAAAGGAGGTGCCAGAATGGCAGGAATGTACCCGGTCATCAATACAAATTACAAAGCGTTGGACGTCATCGTGGAGTGCAATCAGCACGACCAGGGCAACGTCAAGAGCTTCACGCTGGAAAATGACCTTACCGGCGTGTCTGTGCGGTACGTCATCAAAAACCAGTTTACCGGCTCAAATGTCACGGACTGGTGCAACGTCGAGGACGCCCACACAGTGAGCATGGTCATCCCGGTGCAGATCACCAGGGAGCCAGGGACTTATGAAGCGCAGCTGATTTTTTACACCAAAGAGTACATCACCAACTCTTTCGAGTCCTGGAAGGCTGCGGTGCTGGCGGGCAACACCATCGTCAACGTGGACCATGAGGATAACCTGGCGACGGTGGCAGAGACAGAGGCACCCAGCAATGCGGTGTCCAGCTTTGCTTTTTACATCAAGGTTTATCCCAGTGTTTTTCATGAGTCTGACCAGTACGAAGGAGACCTGCTCAACGCCGTCAACCGCATGCAGGCCCAACTGCTGCAGCATGAGTCTGTGCTGGAATCCCTCCGGCAACAGGACACGGCATTGTCACAAAACATATCCAAAGCCCAGAAAGCTGCGAATGATGCTGCAGAATCGGCGGGCACAGCAAACACCGGCCTGGCCAATCTGGAGGGCACTGTAACCAGCCAGGGGACCAGCATCGCAACACTGCAGACGACGAGCGACCGCCACACAGAGCAAATCACTGCCCTGCAGGGTTCCGACGTGGCTGGATTGTCTCAGGCTGTCAGCGGTCTGGAGACCTGGAAGCAGCAGGTGCTTGACGGTCAGACCATCGTGGACACGCTGACCACCGAGGATCCGCCGGCGGATGCAAACTCTGGGACAGAGCAGCCGTCAGCTGGGACAGAAACAGCGAAAGTACAGGAAGGAGAGTAGGAATGACAGTAAAGATTGACCCAAAAACGTGCGAGATCAGCATGACCCGCGGTGATACACTGCGCACTACGGTGACAGTAAAAAAGGCCGACGGGTCTGCCTACGATCTGACAGCCGGTGACAAGCTGGTGTTTTATTTGGGTCCCACTACCACATCCGCAACGGCGTCCCCGGTGCTGACCAAGGAGATTCCGACAGCAACCAAGGAGCTGCATCTCACGGCTGAGGAAACGAAAGCCCTGAAAGCCAGTTCCTACTTGTACGACATCGAGCTGCAGAAGGCCGGTGGAGACATCGACACAATCATCAACCGGGCGAAATTCACGTTGTCTGCCGAGGTGGGCTGATGGCTGTCGAGAAAATCAGCCTGGAAGCGGCGCTGTCTGAGCCTGACCGGCTGGAGACTCAAGTCTCCGAGCCGGACGGCGTTTCCGGAAATCTTGCGGATCCTGTGTCCGTCTCCGGAAGCGTCTCTGAACTGGAGGAACTGACGGCCCAGATGGAACCAGTGGAACTGCTGGCCGGAAGCATAAGCGAGCCGGAGGGGTTGACTGCATCGCTGGAAATCGATGGCGTGATGGTGACCGACGATTACCGGCAACTGAAAAATGTGCCCACCATCAACGGCCAGCGGATGGAAGGCGAGCTGACCGATGAGCAGAAAGAGGCCATCCGGGGACCGGAAGGAAAGCAGGGACCGCAGGGCATTGCGGGACCGATCGGACCCGCTGGCCCTCCCGGTGACAAAGGGGACCAGGGGGAGAAAGGCGAACCCGGAGAGCAGGGACCGTCAGGACCCGCTGGAGAAAAGGGAGATGCTGGCGAAGCTGGACCCCAGGGAGAAACGGGGCCCCAGGGACCACCTGGAGAAACCGGCCCCCAGGGGCCACCGGGACCGCAAGGTCCAGCTGGTGAAAAAGGCGAGAAGGGAGAGCAGGGGGAACAGGGTGTCCCAGGTCTCCCGGGGCCAGCCCTGACCTATGACGAACTGACAGAAGCCCAGAAAGTGGAGCTGACAGGCCCCCAAGGCAAGGAAGGAAACGCATGGATCCCGTCTGTCTCTGCGGAAGGTGTCATCTCCTGGACCAACACCGGGGGACAGCCCAACCCAGAGCCGGTCAATATCAAAGGCCCACCGGGACCACCCGGGTCCGATGGTGCTGGTATCACCGCTGTTGTGGACAACGGCGACGGAACTGCCACAGTGACGTTTGACAATGGCAAGACAGCGATTTTGGAGCTGGTACCAGGTCCTGTTGGACCCAAGGGCGATACAGGCGCTCAGGGCCCCAAGGGAGAAAAAGGTGACACAGGACTCCAGGGTCCCAAGGGGGACAAAGGGGATAAGGGAGACCCGCTCACGTGGGACGATCTCACTGCAACCCAGAAAGCCAGTCTGAAAGGTGAGAAGGGCGACACGGGAGAGCGCGGGCCTCAAGGCCTGCAGGGACCCAAGGGAGATACAGGTACGCAAGGCCCTGCCGGTAAGGATGGAGCCAAAGGCGAGAAGGGGGATACTGGTCCGGCTGGAAAAGACGGTGCTCCCGGAGCCCGTGGACCTCAAGGCTTGCAGGGCGAGACTGGACCAAAAGGAGCAACCGGTGCGACGGGTGCAACTGGCCCAGCCGGAAAAGACGGCACCAACGGTGTGACGCCTACCATCGGCGCAAACGGCAACTGGTACATCGGATCTAATGACACTGGAAAGCCTTCTCGGGGTGCAACCGGTGCCACAGGCCCGAAAGGAGATACTGGAGCCACCGGAGCCACGGGACCTACCGGACCAAAGGGTGCTACAGGGTCTCAAGGTCCAACTGGAGCGACCGGCCAGCGGGGCAACCGCATCACTGCAGGTGCAGCCCTGACAGGCACATCCACATCCAACACATCCTTTACCAGTTCCGGAATCACCGATGCGCTAGTTGGCGATCTGTACGTCAATACCAGCACCGGCAACCTATACCGGTGCACAGTGGCCGGAAACGCCTCGGCAGCGCGCTGGGTGTATGTGTCCTGTATCAAGGGGCCACAGGGTGCGCAGGGCATCCAGGGACCGAAAGGCAACACCGGCGACAAAGGAGCTACCGGCAACACTGGACCTACTGGTCCGCAGGGTGTCGGGATCTCAAGCATCGCCATAACCTACACGTCCTCAAGCTCCGCCACTGCCACACCACTGCAGGCATCGTGGGCATCGACTCCGCCAACCGTCCGGGCTGGCTGGTATCTCTGGACCCGCATCATCATCACCCTGACCAATGGAAATGCCAGCACGGCTTATACCGTGGCAAAACAGGGGGAGACGGGTGCAAAAGGAGCAACGGGTGCGACGGGAGCTACAGGACCACAAGGTCCTAAAGGTGATACCGGCCCGCAGCCGGCACTTAACGACACACTTACAAGCACATCCACCACAGTGGCTTTGACGGCCAACCAGGGCAGAGCTCTGGCGGTCAGGCTCAAGGCTCTGGAGGACTGGAAAGCAAAAGTAATTAATGGGCAGACAGCGGTTGATGTCGCTCAGTAAAGGAGAATCACAATGAAAACTATTATCAAAGGAATTTTTGCAGCAATCTGCGGTATGGCTGGGGGCACAATGGCTGCCTTTTTCTTTGCGGAAAAAGGGTACTTCAGGGGTCCACAGGGACCGACTGGACCGATGGGTCCTATGGGTCCTATGGGACCTGCTGGTCCGAAAGGAGACAGAGGATGAAAACAGTAAAAAATCTCCGGTTAGCTACAGCTAATCGGGGAGGGGGCACACTCTCCGTATCTGAGTCTCTGACTCTTTGCAAAAAGGGAAGGAGGCTTTGCTATGTCGCATAAGGTGAAGAGCAACGGCACCATCAAGCAGCTGCCTGAGGTTGGGGAAGCACTGGGCTGGAAAGAGTGGAAATATGTCAAGACCTATACCACCAAAGCCTGGGCCAATGCAGACAACAATGATGATCTGATTTGGACTGTCCCAGAAAACGGGTTGTACTACATAAAATTCACATTCAAAAACATAGGGGATTCTACCCTGGGTACATTTGATGACAGAGCTTTGACTTATAGGCAATTCTCGATTATCCACCGGAGAAATGGAACGGATGGGACACTGGCTATAAACGGAGTAAACACTCCGTCTTCTTCTGCATCGGAGTTTGCCCAAGAAATCATCACGATTTACCCACTTAAAAAGGGGGAGATTCTGTATCCGCAGATTTGGACAGACACTGCCGGAAAAAAGTGTAAGGTGCTTTTTTTTGCAGCCAAAATTTCACACTAACCGCATCCATTCCCGGGTGCGGTTTTCTCTTGCAACGAAAGGAGTCAAACATATGACTGACATCACAAACTACATCCAGCCGGTTACCCTCATGGCGTGCTTGGTGGTGGGCTACTGCCTCAAGCACATCGTGACCAATGAGCGGGTGAATGACTGGATCCCGACCATCATGGCCTGCCTGGGCTGTGCTCTCACGATCTGGGCGGCCGGTCCCGCGCTGGAAAACGGCGTTGCCGGGGCTGTCACAGGTCTGGCATCCACCGGCCTGCATCAGGCTTTTGTCCGTGCGATCGAGGGTCTGGACAAGGACCGGCAGAGTGACTGATCTCATCGCGTTTATCACAGCCATCGGGCCAGCGCTTACAGCTGGCCTTTTTGGCCTGGTCATGTGGCAGCTCCAGAAAGCCGATGCAGACCGCAAGGCAAACAGGTCCAAGTCCGATGAGCAGTTTGCGCGGATCGAGGCAAACACCCAGCGCAGCCAGCTGAACGAAGAGGCCATTGCCGAACTCGGTCTGATCACAGCCCGACTCAAGGACTCCGCAGAGTCCAACGATGAGGGCCTGAAGCTGATCATGCGCTATCTGCTGCAGAGGTATCACGCAGAGTACATGCTGCAGGGATTTCTGACCAGCCACCAGAAAACGGAATTTCTGGAGGCTTACGAAATCTATCACGCAAAGGGCGGAAACGGCACTGCTGAGGGCTGGAAAAACGAGCTCTGCGAGCTGCCGGTGCGGGATGACCTGCCCGTCACCAACCCCTATCTGGAAATGCTGAAAAGAAAAAAGGAGAAATGAAATGAATATTGAAAAAAGAATCCTGCCTGTTGGGACAATGAAGCGTCCGGGCACTAAGCTCACTCGCATCCAGGGGGTGACCATCCACAACACTGGAAACTACTCCCGCGGATCCGGTGCAGATGCTCACGCCAATTATTGTCATAACAGCTGCAACAGCGCCTATGACTCTTACCATTATGTCGTTGACGACAAAAAAGCCATCCAGCTCATCCCCGAAGATGAGGTTTCCTGGCATGCTGGAGATGGTGCTACTGGGCCTGGTAACACCACAACCATCTCCATTGAGATCTGTGTAAACCCCGATTCCAATCTGGCCAAAGCTACAGACAATGCTGCACAGCTGGCAGCACAGATCCTGAATCGCCACGGTGTGGAACTGCTGTTCCAACACTGGCACTGGACAGGCAAAAACTGTCCGGCTGAAATCCGGGCAGGCCGGCCCTATTCCTGGGATAAATTCGTGGATAAGGTGACAGCCTACCAGAAAAAGGGGGGAGGGGCTGCAGCCTCAAAACCTGCCAATCCGACTCCGACTAAGCCGAAACCGGCAAAACCTGCTGAAAAGACCATCAACGGAGTCAAGACCCGGTGTGATCAGATCCTGACTGAAGGGTCCAAAGTCACCTCCGGACCGCTGGCTATTATGGCTGGAGTAAGAAAGTTTGCTGATGGTGACTATATCAGGGTTCCGGCCCTTGGAGACGGCTGGTTCCCGATGGCCTTTATCTCCGAACATACATCCACAAAAGATGGCAAGTGCGATGGATACCTGGCCAACGATAAGGCAATTGTCTATCTGGACCGAACAACGGTAGAAGCTATTGATATCCCGAACCAGAAAGTTAAAATCCATGGATTATGGGTTTACTCAGATCCACTGGTGGAAATCAGCGAAGGAAAATAAACATCACCTCGGGTGTACAACCGGGATTTTTGCTATAATTAATCCATAAGAACGACCGGGACTCTACGGAGCCGGTACGTGAAAAAGCCTCTCCTGCCTGTGTGGTGTGGAGAGGCTTTTTTTGTTGCTTCAACTGTGGTTGAGCACTATTAATGACGATTGTATTGTAGCATAAATAGCGCCTGTTAAAAAGTGCCGTTTTTTAACAGGTTACCCGATGTACCTATCAAAAATAACAGGTTTCCTTTTTTGTTTCTTTCAATTTCGCTTCCCGGAGCGCTTCGTATTTATCCAACAGCGCTTTTGATGCTTTTCCGTGGTTGTACATCCATCGGGTATGGGCCAGCATCTTCCATGAATCGCGGCACTCCTGACTGCAGGCGTTTGATGAGCTGGAGTCGTTGTAGACTCTGCCGCAATACACGCAGACTTTTTGCCGCGTTTCTTTTGCCTGCTTTTTGCGCTCACTGCGCTTTCTGCGGTTTGATTGAGATTTTTTTCGCTCTCGCTGCTTTTCCAGCAGCGCCTGTCTTTGGCAATCCGGGCAGTATTTCTGCAGCCCGCTGCGAATCGTGTAGGGTTGCCCGCACCTTTCGCAAACATCGGTATCGCCAAGGTGCCTTTTGTGCCCTTCCTGGCGATATTTGGCTGCCCGTATCCGCCTTGCGTCGTACTTGCACGCATCGCAATACAACTCATTTGGGAATCCTTCGAACTCTTTCCCGCACCTGCTGCAAGTCCTGATCATGACTGCGGTCTGCTTCGCTTTCGCGGCACACTCAGGGCATTTGTTCACGGCATCCGTGTGGTCTGTCAAAGGGACAAAATCACGCCCGCAGACAACGCACTTTCTATAGGCTTTTTTCATGCGGTAAAGTCTTTGATTTCATCTCCGTAGTCCTGGGCGAGGACTTCGTCCCAGTACTCGTCTTCGTCCATGGAAGTCGGGACTTCAATGGTTCCTGCAGACAGCCGCCATTCACTGCCTGCGTTTTTGCGGTATCTGACCTTTTCCTGCTCGGATCTGTGTTCCCACAGGCCCTGACCGTACTCCAGGGCTTCGTCTTCACTGGAGAAGAACGTCAGGTCCTCTGTCCCTGGATAGCAGTTCTGAACGAACCAGATCCGTTTGAGTGCCTGCAGCTCCGATACCAGGATGTAAGCCATCATGTCGATCACATAATTCGGAGCCTTTCTAGACTCATTGGCCCAAGCCTGGACTGTTCGGGGAGAGATGTCAAACTTTCTCCCTAGTCCGTAAGCCGTCATCCCGGAGGTCGACAGCAGAACAGGCAGATCAGCATGGGCTGCTGCCCAGATGTAGCCTGCAGCTTCAACGGCTTTCTTTCCATCCCGCAGGTTCAGCGGGTTCTCCGCTGCAGCAACATCGCTGCTTTTTTCGCGGTACTCATCCAGCACCGCAAGCCATTCCGTGTAAGTCATTACTGAGCCTCCTTCCAGCCAGCCGTGTGACCGTTTTCGTATGACTCGTGGATCGTATCAACAAGTTGCGCCAGCTGGTGCCAGGGCAAAGAGTTCTGGACTCCTTCCGGGATCATGTTCAGGCAGGTGCGGAATGTGTCAGGATAATGGCCAGCTTTCGCTGCCTTTTTTATTTTGTTGTACTTGCTCGTTGTCATTATTTTGTCCTCCTTATTTACTCTTGCGTTCTCGCCGGTCTAGCTCTTGCATCAGCTCGTGATTGCGGGCATCGATGCCTTGATTCGTTCTCTGCAGCATTCTGATTTCTGCCCGATTGGTTATGATTTCGTTTCTGATTTCTTTGGATGTCATGGTGTACCTCCTTACCATTCATCGATTTCAGATTTCCACTGCTCGACTTCTGTGCCCTCGAAGATCCAGCCGATTTCATCGAAATCAAATTCCGGTTCTTCGTCGTTCAGCTCGCGGTAACTCTGGAAAGCATCCTCTACCAGGTCTGTTACATCGTAGGCGATGTCATCGTTGTTCAGCAGTTCGGCTGCTTTTGCTTCGAGGACTTCGTTGTCCTCGTACTCGCCGGTGTTGTAGCGGTCCCAGATGGTCCTCAGAGCCGCGATGCGGTGGGATCCTGTGATAAGCATGGAGTCAGGGATCGCAAGGATGGGGGCTCCCTGCCATCCGTTCTCCAGCATGGAGGCCACGAGCTCATCGACCTTGTCGCCGTCCACTTCGTTGATTTGTGCCAGGCACTGGATGTCGTAGTAGTTCATTTCATTTCCTCCTCTTTACACTCATATTATAGCGTACGTTGTACGCTAATACAAGAAGAAAACGCACAATGTGCGCCATTGTTTGAGAATAAAAAAAGCCCCGCAAGTGCGGGGAAAAAGTGACAACTGCCATCATTTTATGGATATATCTACAAGTGGATATACAAAGATTTAAGAAAAGGCCTCAGATTTCTCTGAGGTCTCTGATAATCACGAACCAAAGGTGATTGCCATTTATAATCAATCCTGTCACGTCTGTGTTCGGATTTGTTTTCCATGGTGGACTAAGGGAAACATTTTCCGAACAATCGACTTCTGTTTCCGGCTCTCCGCTCAATCGGTAAATGATCTTTAGACGGCGGTTTTTTTCTCCACTTTCAGCGTCATCATAAAGATAGATCCTCTCCACGAATGTATCAATAAGCCTGGCGGGGTCTATCGTCGCTAAGTTTCTTATATAGTATTCGATTTGGCCAGCGTCAAGCTTCTGGATCCGCTCCTTGATTCTCTGGTCTTCGATTGCGTCCTCAAGGATTCGTTTATCTTCCTCTAGCGACGCCATCATTTTAGCCAGAACGGCGGAATTGTTTCCAGCCAGGACCGCATTCACAGCATTCTCCAATTTTGCGTTGATCTCTTTCAGCTCTTCCATCATTGCCGGGATCCTGGACTGCGTCTCGATTGTCTTGATCTCTTCCATGACCATCGACACCAGCTCTTCGAGCCTTTCACCAGTCAACAGGCTCTGTGTTTCAGAGATGACAAGATCCTCGATTGTGTTCTTTCGGACCGGCTTTTTGCTGCAGCTTCCGGCTTTTCTCTCTGCACATTTATAGTATTTATGGACTTTGCCGGTTGCACTTTTTCCCGATTCTCCGACCATCGGGGCACTACAATGGCCACAAAACAATTTTCCAGTCAGCAGGTACGGATCTGCAATCGACTTCTTTTTTCCTTTCATGTTCAATCTCCTTTGGACTTTTTCGAACAACTCAGGGGATACAAGCGGTTCCTGACCGCCTGGTTCTTCTATGTCTTTATAGCAATAGTATCCGAGATACTTTTTGTTGTGCATGATTTTATAAAAACTGCAGCGCGTGAATTTGTTCCCGCTGGCAGTCTTATATCCCCGAGAATTAAAAACCGATATTATCTCAGAGTAAGGTCGGCCATCTGCCACCATTTCAAAAAGCTCCTGCACAATGTGAGCGGTTTTTGGGTCAGGCTCCAGATGCCCATTTACCACCTGGTATCCCAATGGAGTGGTTCCTCCCAGGTTCTTTTTCTTTTTGATGCTTTCGTTTATGCCGCGCTCAACTTTCTGTTTCAGGTCGGCGGAGTAGAATTCGTTGACGCCTTCCAGCACGGCTTCCAAGATTATGCCCTCCGGAGTGGATGAGATCGCTTCTGTGGCACTGATCAGCTTAACACCGGCATCTTCCAGTTTTCTCCTGAAAATTGCGCTGTCATAACGGTTTCGGGCGAATCTGTCCAGCTTGTAGACCACGACCGTGTCAAAGGCGCCATTCTTTGCATCTTCGATCATGCGTAAAAATTCAGTCCTTTTTGCTGTGTCGTGGCTTGCCGATTTCGCCCGGTCTATATAAGTGGCCACGATTTTAATGCCGAGGCTGTCACAATAGTCAGTGCAAACGGTGTTTTGTCCCTCGATAGACTGCTCCGTCTGAGATGATGACGAGTAGCGCAAATAAAGTGCTGCCCTGGCTTTTCGTGTTATACTTTCTTCGGATTCACCCTTGCCCCGTATATCAGCTGCGGGGCCTTTTTTTTGTTTCATGGTCCTCCTTTCAATCAAGTTTTTAATCAAAAACTTGATTCATCGCCCATGCTTGACGCTCCACGCCATGGATACCAGGCACAGGGCCGCGGGGATTGCTGTAAAAACCGTGGTGATTGCCAGACAGGCGCCGGCCTGAATATACAGCAGAGCGGAAACCAGAGCCGTCCAGCGATTCCAGTATCCGAGCGCTGCGAGATTGCAGCAGAGAGCTGCACCCAGCAGGAAGAAGAATGGCATCACTCCGTACAGGAGCACTCCGCTCAGAAAGAACGCTGCGATGCCTGGCATGAACAGGATCGCGTAGGTAATGCCTGCCAGCTCAGCGATTGCCAGCAGCAGGGAGATGAGCAGGCACCAACTGAAACGCCGGTACCAGGGCAGTTGTTGGCCCAGATCAGGGCCCCCGGCTGCCGGCTCTGCGGGTTTTTCCTCCGGTTTTGCTTCCTCCGGGATAGCCGGAGTTGTGATTTCTTCTGTCATGTGTTTCCTCTTTCTTTTCGCTTTCTCTGGATGTTTCTCAGTTGATCATCCCCATCAGAGCGTTTTCCAGAACCCGGCTGAAATTAATGCCACGTTCTTCTGCGGCCGCTTTCAGCCATGCTGGGATGGTTGTGTTGGTTTTCACTCTGCGGTTTCGGTATTCCTCATGCAGCAGTTCCGGATAAATCGTGATAGGGGAAACAACATTGCCGGCTGTATCCTCAGCGTTAAGAGCCGCAGAAGGTTCCGGGATATCTTCGCCATCTTCTTCCATAGCGTAGTAGTGCATGGAAAGGGCGTCTTTTGCGTTGCGTGCAGCCTGGTCAATGGTTTTTCCAGATGCCACGCAACCGGGAAAATCGGGGAAGAATACATCATAACCAGTTGTGCACGGTTCCATAACGGCTAAATAAGTTTTTGTTTTCATATCATTTCGATGACATACAGATACAGGAGGGCTATTTCTGTAGCCCTGCCTGTTTAAGGATGCTGTTGGCTGTTCCGCGGGATATCGTGTCAGCCCAGCTGTGAGGCGCCAAGGTTACGGTGCCTTTCTTTGTAGGATGCTTGTACTGTCTGTGGCTCCCCTTTTGCCTGTCAATGTACCATCCATCCTTCAAAATCACTTTTTCCATTTCTCTGAATGTCATCTCTGACCTCCTTATACCTATATTATACGCCTAAATATACGTATGTCAAGAAATAGAGTTAATTCAGTCCGGTCATGCAGGCCACCGCTTTACCAAAAACGTGGATGCCCATCAGCTCGTCGCCCGAATATTCCTGATCATCGAATTCCGGGTTGCAGGCTCTCAGGATGACCGTCTCACCGTACTGGTAAAACCGTTTGATCGTGGTGGAGTTGTCCACCGTGACAGCGGCAATCTCTCCGTTATTGACTGCCTCCGTCTCCCGGAAGAAAACCATGGATCCGTCCATGATTCCGGCCCCGGTCATGCTCTTGCCCTCTGCGAACAGTGCGAAGTCGGCACGTAGAGCGGAATTGACTTGGATGTAGTCGTATGAGCGGATGGCCTCGATTGGCAGCCCGCAGGCACTGGATCCCAGGATGGGGATCTTTTTTAATCCGGACAGGTCGGGAATCGGGAAGGCCCCTGGCGGAAGTGCGGAACGGGCAGCGGTATGGTTGAAACCACTGACATTCACAGGGGTTTCCTCATCCATGATGTCCAGCAGTTCGTCAGAGGTCATGTTCATGCCTTTAGCCAACTGGCCAATCTTGTTTATTGTGATGGCTCTTGTGTTGTCTACATCGTTTTCAATTGTGTTGATGTATGACCTACTGATTCCCGTCCGTTCTGCGAAAGCCCGGAGCGATAGATTATGTTCTTTTCGATATTGGGCAATGATTTCACCGATACGCATTAGATAGCCCTCCATTGTCTATTTTATTGTACATTGTTACGCGTCTTTCGTCCAATAAATTAGACAAAACGCTTGACCCCTATAGCGGACAGGATTATACTGTGGATGTCCAATAAAAAGGACAAGAAAGGAGCGAGACGATGGCAACAAACTTAAAGACTTTGCGGGAACGAGCCAAAATCACTCAGGAAGAACTTGCCGAAATGAGCGGGGTGGCCCGTTCGACGATTTCTGCACTGGAAGCCGGTCATTTTGTCAACATCACGGCCAAGACAATGAAGGCATTAGCCAGGGCCCTGGGTGTATCAGCATCGGAAATCTTTTCGGGCCTTTAGTCCACTATACTGGACATTCAGAAAGGAGGTGTCTGACATGAACATTCAGAAAGCGATTCTGGAAGCGCAGTCCAAGGATTGGGTAGCGATCCAGAGAGAGCGGGATATCCTGAATGGAAATTTCTTCGTATTGATGGGCGGTGTCATCGGTGTGCATTGTCCAATTGAAAATCAGAGAGCTCTGTATCCCGGCTGGGAGCCTTCGGTAGAAGACTTGATTGCTGACGATTGGTATCCGTACCGATTCACAAAAAAGAACTTCGAAGCTTTGCAGAGCTGCGAAGTCCTGAAGTTGGAAAAAGAGCAATCAATCCCAGGAAATTTTGGGATTTCGAAAGTCGTTCCTGACCCCGTCAAGTAGCAGAGTCCGGTATTTCTCCGGAATTGAACTCTTGCGAACTGTCATGCCGTCTTTATCGGTGAAAGTCTTGATTCTGCAATTGGAAACAGTTGCCTTGAGATCCAAATAGTAATTCTCAGATTTTTCAAGGGCTGCCAGGATAAAGTTCCTCAATTTCTCTTTTGACGGACCGACGTTTCTGAGGTCGAGAAGATAAAAGCAGGTTCTTATCCCTTGCACATCAAAAGGCAATTTCGAATTGCGATCTTCATCGCAAATCAAAACCATAGGCTTCCCGTCACGAAGCCTATACCCCACCTCAATAAGGACATTTGGGTTTAAGTCGGTTAAATCTGCGATGACCAAATAATCGTTACTAAGATGCTCAAAAATTTCGTCATCAATTTTTGAGGATCCAGGGATTTGGTCAGCCCGGATAGCATCCAGGCCCAATTCGTCACATACGGGCTTAATCAGGTAATCCTGCACTGTATCGGCGTGTTCCCTGGTTGCGGTTCCATTGCCTCCAATCGGCGAGACAATAAAACATTTTTCCATAAAATTTCACCCCCTTTCTCACAACAAGGATAGCAAACGAGAAAGGAAGCATGAAACACAAATTGAAAGGACGCAAACATGAGCAATAACGTCGAACTCCGTTACATCATCAAAATTTTGCATGACATCCGGGAAAGAAAAGAGACAGCTTGTGCAGCATTCAACCGGTTCGACGACGAAATCCAAAAGGGAAAGTATCAAGCCTGCGACGAGGTGGAGCGCATCGTCATTGAGTACCTGGCAAAAGCGGCAGAGGAAACGGAATGACCGTAGCGCAGCAGATCATCGTCGGCCTTGCGTTCCTGGGGATAACCACTATCGGATGCACGGTCATCAGTGAGCGCATCGAGGTGTACGGGCTTTGGATCTGGTTCGTCATTGTCTGGCTGGTACTTGCAACATTTCTGTTTAACTACGTAGGCACAATAGGAGTTTAAAAATGAACGAACTTCAAATCTTCAATTCTGACCTGATCCCGGTCTACACAACGAGCACCGGGGAGCAGGTAGTCATCGGCAGGGAGCTGCATGAAAAGCTCGAGATCAAGACACCTTACAAAGATTGGTTTCCTCGAATGTGTGAATACGGTTTCGAGGACGGAAAAGACTTTAGCGCATTTTTGAGCGAAAGTTCGGGCGGCAGAAAAGCACGTCAGCACATTCTGAAATTCGACATGGCGAAACACATCTGCATGATCCAGCGGACGGAGAAGGGCAAGGCAATCCGTCAGAAGCTCATCGAGCTGGAAAAGCAGGTGAACCACCGGGACAGCTACATGATCGCCGACCCGATCGAACGGGCCCGGGCATGGATCAGGGAGCAGCAGGAGCGGGACAGCCTGAAAATCGAAAACTCCCAGCTGACAGTGGCCAACGAAACCCTGCGGCCCAAGGCTGAATACTTCGATGACCTGGTGGACAGAAACATGCTTTCCAGCATCCGGGATACAGCGAAGGAACTGCGGGTCAAGGAGCGGCGGTTCGTGAAATTCCTTCTGGATCATGGGTATCTGTACCGGGACAAAAAGGGCAAGCTCACGCCGAAATCCGGCAAGGGAGACGGTCTGTTTGAGGTCAAGGAAGCCAAGAACGACAAGACGACCTGGGCAGGACAGCAGACCATGATCACGCCCAAGGGCCGAGAAACCTTCCGGCTGCTGACCGAAGGCCTCCGGGAGGGCTGAGTCATGACCAACCCCATGACAGAGCTGCGGCAGCTGCTTGATGCTGCTGGTATCCCTTACGAGTACATCCGGAAGGAAAATCCATTCCCCTGGGATGCCTTCGAAGGGGATAAGGAACAGATTCTGGCCGATGTCGGGAAGGGTGACCCCATTTCGGTGATTTACTGGCCGCTGTGCTACTCACACGGAGCAGAAGAAGGGTGACTTGAAGCCTGGGACAGAAACCATGAAGAGGATCCCACTGGCTACCTCACCCCACAGGAAACACTCGAATACATCAAAGAAAGGACATACAAATGCTGAGCGAACAGGAAAAAACAGTCCTGCGTCAGCTGGCGCAGGCAATCGCGGCAGATATGCCGGGATACTACTCAGACCCGAAACACCGGGCGGCATGTGAGGAATGGAAGAAGCAGAAAGGACAGGCAGCATGAAAAAGAAAGCAGGGCAGGGGACCATGGACAACTCAGCCGAAATCCTTGCGTACAACATCAAGCGGCTGCAGGAAGCGCAGGTACTCCTGAAAGAAGCCGGTGTGAGACTGGCGCAGTGCATCAGGGACTCCAAAGGGACCCCGCGATACGTCAACTGGGACGAGTGGTTTGGGAATCTCTCCGATTCGCTGAATCTGGTGGCAAACGATGCCCGGATGGCAGCCAGCAAAGTCGAAACTTGCGCAAAGCAGACCGAACGGCTTCTGACAAAGAATCTCGGAATGGATCCACAGTCATGATCCCGAAATTCTACGAAGACTGGCGGCAGGAGGCTGACCGTCAGGAGATTCTTGCTCAGCAGGAAGCTGAGCGGCAGCATCGCAGGGAACTGCTGGACGACATCCTGCTGTATGTCGGTATCCCTCTGCTGGTGGCGGCTGTTCTGGTGGCTCCCACAGTGATGCAGGCGGTGTTTGGATGATGTATCGAGTGGAAGTCACAATCGACGGAGTTGTGTATCCGAGCTACGAGCCGGCAGCCAAGGCGTTGGGCTGCACCGTTGGAAACCTGTGGTTTGCCAGAAAGGCCATCGGGGACGAAGTGGTGCTTTTCGGGAAGAAAGTCACTTTCCGGGATACCACAAGAACTACACCAAACTCAACGGCAAAACCGGTTCGCTGTCTTGAAACCGGCGAGATTTTTCCGAGCATATCAGCTGCAACGCTGGCATGTGGTCTGCGCTGCCCGCACAACATGAGCGAGGCCATCAAATGGGGACGCCGGGCCGGCGGATACCATTGGGAATTCATGGTTAAAGAAAAGGCCTGACTCAACAGGGAGCCAGGCGACACACACAGCCAGATTTTAGCACAAAGATCCGGTCCTGATGAGAGAGGGCACCCCAAAAGTAAAGAAAGTGAGGTGTCTCCGGATCAGCAAATTCATTCTCGTTCACGCCCTCTCGCATGAGGGCCGGATCTAAGACACAACGGCAGGCCGGTAAGGCCGGGAGAGTAACGGCAGTGTAGGAGCGTGCCATACTTCCGTTCGTTTTCTTCCATGATGTTTACAGTATCCGCTGCCTGGGCACCACTTGCCCGGCGTTACGGGCCTGACACAGAAAGGGATCATATGAAAGACAAATACAGTGTGCATTCGGACTTCGATGTCCGAAAGCACAAGAAGCATTTTACGGATTATCTCGAAGTGATCATTCATCCTGATGGCTCGGTGCACTATGCAGTGCCCAGCCATTCGGGATATATGACCGCCTATATATGCAGACGGGACAGGATAACCCCCAGACAGCTGGAGAAGCGCTGTCCCAGAGCATATTACTTCGATTACATGACATGGCTTTGCAAGGAAAGCGGCTGCGTGAGCGTATGGTCGAATTTCATCAGAGCCGTCACATTCACAAAAGCACAGATCAAGGCACTCAACGAGCTGCGAGCTGCTGGAGTGTTGAACTTGGACATTAAGGAGGATTTCCCATGCTGCTGATCAAAACTATCACCGGACAGGTCGTGAATGCCGATTCTGTACAGATCTTCGCCATTGAGCGCCCCGCTGATTCTAACCGCTACATCGTGAGGGCCAAGACAGAAGACTGTCAGCTGCGTACAGACCTTGGCTACTACTGAAGCCCTGAACGGGCATGCGAAGAACTAGAAAAGCTGACTGAATTTCTGGGTAAGCGAAACAACGGGGTCTATGTAATGACTGACATCACCAGAAAAGAAGAGAAATAGAAGGAGGGAAAGGGAATGACGAAATCTGAAGAAGCACAGAACAGGCTGGAAAACCTGTGGTGCTACATCGACGGCTTTTGGCAGGCGGCTTCTCTGTCTGCAGATGCCAAAGAAATAGTGGACCAAATGTTTGATTCGATCCTGCAGAGTCTCGAAAATCTGCACGGAGGATTTACCAGAGAGGATATCCTGAAAGCTGCAAAGGCAGATCTTCCATACCCCTACGTTGATCTGGAAGATCTGGGGTTCACTGTCGAGGAAATCAAAGAACATGGCCGGGCTAACTGACGGGATGATGCCTCTGGAAGACGGTTTCATGGTTGAACGTCTCGACTGGCAAAAATCACCATTATACAGCTTACTGAAGGACGGCCACCATGTCGCTTACTTTGACTGTCTGAAAGCTGCGCTTGGGGCATACAAGTGCATCAATCGATCAAGTATCCAGCCCAGACAGAAGGTCCTGGATGCGGTGAGAAGGGCTGAGTCTTACTCAAAGGAGTGGGGCAGATGACAGATGGAGAGAAACTCAGGGAGCTGAGAAAGGAGAAGGGATACACACATGAATTTATCTCAAATCAAAAAACACGCCATCGCCCACAAGCTGACTGACAGCCACGATGAATGGCTGAAGCAGCGAAACAAGGGACTGGGTGGTTCCGACGCCGGGTCGG
>NZ_CAPAEZ010000024.1:0-34047 GCF_948576815.1 uncultured Allobaculum sp. | reverse complement strand
TATCCCAAGGAGGCGGTCGAGAAAATACCCGTCTTTTATTTGACGCTTACTCCGCTTTGACGGACTCCCGGTTTTTTGAACAGACGAAAGAGTATGTTGGTCCAGATTTTTCAAAAGAGCGAAAAAAAAGAGAAGGCCGAAGCCTTCTTCAAATTGGTTATATGATCGTTTACTTCACGAATTCAACGATTGCCATCGGAGCAGCATCACCGCGACGGATGCGTGTTTTAACAACACGTGTGTATCCGCCGGTACGATCCGCATAAGCGGGTCCGATTTCGTCGAACAGTTTCTGCAGAGCAGTTGTGCCTTCGTCATCAACTTCAACGTTGCGAACAAACGCAGCTGCCTGACGGCGAGCGTGAAGATCTCCACGTTTAGCGAGAGTGACGAGACGATCCATCACTGAACTGAGCTCTTTGGCTTTCATTTCAGTGGTTTCCATTGAGCCGTTTTCGATCAGCGAAGTGGCCATGTTGCGAAGCAGGGCTTTACGATGATCAGAAGTGCGGCCGAGTTTACGGTTTTTCATCTTTGACTCCTATTGATTATCTCCGCCGGCCTTAAAGGAAAGACCGAGGGAGTAGATTTTGTCTTTGATTTCAAGCAGCGATTTCTTGCCAAGATTTCTGACATGCTGCATTTCGTATTCAGTCTTCTGGCACAGTTCATCTACGGTGGAAATACCGGCACGTTTCAGACAGTTGTAGGAACGAACCGAAAGTTCAAGGTCTTCAATCATCTTGGATTTGAGCGATGCATTGCGTTCCTTGAGAATCTCTTCTTCTTCAAGAGCCGGATCCTCCTGCGCCACATTGGCTTCACCGATAATCGCAAGGTGATCGCGCAGGATCTTCGATGCGATGGCGAGCGTCTGGAACGGTTTGAGAGTTCCGTCGGTTTCAATCTCCATCGTCAGTACGTCATAAGGCTTGTGGTCCTCGTTGTATTCCGAACGTGTGGAATAGGCAACGCGTACTACCGGGGAGAAAAGAGAATCGGTGTAGATGACTCCGATCGGGGAGTTCGGGCCAGCGTGGCGGTGCTTGTTGATATCAGCTGCCACAAAGCCGCGGCCAAGTTTGGCCTGCATTTCCATGGAAAATTCCTTACCGGCAGACAGAGTACAGATCGGAAGATCCGGGTTAAGCACTTTAACCCCTTCCGGGCACTGAATATCGCCTGCAGTGACAACGCATGGTCCTGTTTCATGAATGCGCAATGTATAAATCTCGTTGTCGCTGATATCGATACTCAGAATCAGTTTTTTCAGGTTCAGGATGATCGCCGAAACGTCTTCGGTGACGCCCTCCACACCTGTAAACTCGTGATAGACGTCATCAATTCGAATGCTGAAGACAGCGCCTCCAGGAATTGCAGAGAGAAGCACTCTTCTCAGTGAATTTCCCAGGGTAATTCCGAACTGATCCGGGAGAGGCGACATTTCGAATTTTCCAAGGGTGTCAGTCTCTTCCAGCGTAGTAATCTCGTAGTTAGTCATTCTGCCGGGCCTCCTTTATTTCCCAATAGAGCGATGAATTCTTTCCTTATCATTGACCGGATTTCATCCAAAACAAAATGGATTGACCCGAAACCGGAATAGCCGGCTGGCCAATGGAACAGTGATGTTCAGGAAATGAATAGATCCGGATGGATTAGCCGCGTGGTCTCTTCGGCGGACGGCATCCGTTATGGGGAATAGGTGTTACGTCGTTGATCATTGTGATGTCCAGACCTGCAACCTGCAGAGCACGGACAGCGGCTTCACGTCCAGGACCTGGACCTTTTACTTCAACCGCAACGGATTTCATACCGTGATCCATTGCAGCCTTGCCTGCAGCCTCAGCAGCCATCTGTGCTGCATACGGTGTGCTCTTACGGCTTCCCTTGAAGCCGAGTGCTCCAGCGGAGCTCCAGGAAATTGCGTTACCGCCTTCGTCGGTAATGGTTACGATCGTGTTGTTGAATGTAGAGTGGATGTGCGCCATACCTCTGGCAACATTCTTTTTAACGCGACGTTTTCTAATCTGCTGTTTCTTTGCCATATCAGTATTTCACCAGTCCTTTCTACTTCTTCTTGTTGGCTACTGTTTTCGCCTTGCCCTTGCGTGTTCTGGCATTAGTCTTGGTTCTCTGACCGCGAACTGGAAGTCCTTTGCGGTGACGGATACCTCTGTAGCAGCCGATTTCCATCAGACGTTTGATGTTCAGCTGTACTTCACGGCGAAGGTCGCCTTCTACCTTGATCTGGTCAACTGCTTTACGCAGTGCGTTCATTTCTGCTTCGCTCAGATCTTTGATGCGGGTGTCTTCGCTGATCTTGCAGTCTGCAAGGATCTTTTCGGCAGTAGGTTTGCCGATTCCATAAATATAAGTTAAGGCAATGACAGACCGTTTGTTATTTGGAATGTCAACTCCTGCAATACGAGCCATTTGTTCCTCCTGTTGTCCTAATTAACCCTGTCTCTGTTTATGCTTCGGGTTTTCGCAAATTACCATGACTCTGCCTTTGCGGCGGATGACACGGCATTTGTCACAGATGGGTTTCACGGATGGTCTTACTTTCATGTGTATACCCCTTTCGTATTCACGTATTCAACCTTCTAAAATCCACTCATACGCAGTGAGCGTATTTTAGCAGAAACGTGATGATTGAAATTTCTGATGGCGCGATCCATTACTTGTCGCTTTCGCGGCGTTCACGGAATTCCCTTTCGGGCACTGACCGCGGGCCGGACGGCTGAGGGCGCTGCCCTGATGATTCACGTTCAGGAACCATTGGTAAAACAAATTGCGCCTAATCAGTATAGACGCAATTGCCTTTCGTTTCAAGTTATGACCCATTTGAAACATTTTGTGAAAGTTTGTGAACGAATCCGGACGGGTCTTTTCTGCCCGTACGTACTTCTACTCCTTTATCTTAGCGGAAAACGAAACATTCTCCTCTTATGGGACTCTTTTCCCTTTCCAGACTGCCTGTTCCGTCAAAAAGGAAAAACAGTTCGTTCAGCGATTCGACATGAAATATCCATTATGGATTCATGCAAGGGTCAGCCGGTTTGCTGGCGGCAATCCCCTTCGGCTTCGATTATCCATCGGTCCCGGCACAGAAATACGCTCGATGATATTTCCTTGCTCTGTTATTTCGTTCTCATTTTCGCGCTGGCATCGAATGCACCTGAAAACAACAGGCATCTATGGACGATGTGCGGGTTGAGGGGGAGAAGAAGAAGCCGATGATTTGATTTCATTTTTGGTTTTATTCGGTTCATTCTTTTCACTTCTTATCCATCCTCAGAAATCGATCTGGTTTGTCGTAGACCAGTCCGTATTATATATGGAAATAAAATTCTCATTCGACTTGCTCATCCTGCCTGTAAAACCATCCGACACGATGCGTTGTGCAGAAGAAACTGACGAAATATGAAAACTGGATATTCTGTCTTCTCTTCTTGCTCTTTTGGGCGTTCTGTCTTACCTTTTCTGTCCGACGGCCGATTTGTCTGCAGCAGGATCAAGTCCTGAGCAGGAGACCGTATGCCCTTCACCCTTTATTCAGCCCTGGCGCTATATCCCCGCCGATCTGGGCGGCGAATTAACTGGTACCTCTCTGGAACATATCGATCGGTACATGAGCCTGAATCATTTTGCTCCTGTCGAACGATCCGAATTTCTGGTTAAGCTTTCCCCGGATCTTGCTGCAGGCTGGCATATTCAAAGCCGGCTTGATCTGTATATCTTTAAAAGCGACATTGCCGTTTTCTCCTTGTGCGACGATTCCTTTCTCATTCGCAAAGCTCAGTTTGCCAAGGACTACTGCCGTTCCCGGCGCGAAGCGCACAGCCGGATCTGCAGTTTTGAAGATCCGGCTGTTTCCCTCGCCATGCAGAAAACGCTGCGTGCGCTTCATCAGATTTGTGCGCTCATTCCTTCCTCTCATCGGCAGAGTTCGAAAGAAGACTGGGAATCGAATGGATTGTCGTATGTCATGACCGTCAGTCATTTCTGTACAGGGCTTGATCCAGCGGAGTATATGGAAATGATGAAAACGGATGACACATTTGTGAAATCTTTAAAAATTCTTCTGATGCCAAGCCTTGCCAATGAAGAAGATTCCTTCGTATGTCCTCTGACAGATGACATGCGTGATCCCTATCAGTCCGATCTTTCCGATGTTGAGCTGCCTCACGATTATGAATTAAGGGAAGATATCGACGTATACATCAGCTGGGCTGCCGTAATAACCTCTTCCAGGGAAATTCGAAAAGACTATGTCCGGTTTATGGATGCACTGGAAATCGATTTGCAGGCCATGTGGATGTATACGTATTGTCTTTTACAGGATCTCGGCTGTCCCGACACCGAAACCGCTTCTTCCCTGAGTCTGCGAAAATTACGGAATCAGTACCTTACTCGCTACAATCAGTTCATGACGACCGCGGATTCCAGCATGCCGGTTTACGTTTCAAGAATTCGAAATGCGCTGATCGAGTCGAGCGGACTTACGGAGTACAAGGATCAGCTTATTGAGCGCCTGGAATATCTGATTGAAGATCGTACAACCGAGGAAAACCAGCGTCAGCGCAAATATGGCTGGCTAAGTGAAATCCTGCTTTTCATCATTGCGTATCTGGATATTCTGACTACGCTCTTTTCCCTTTTCGAAGAACAGCTTACGGATGGATGGCGCTTCTTCTGGATAACGGCTGCCGGGATCATCTTTGTCTCTGGTATTATTTTTATTATCAAGAAGGAGTGATTTCGATGTCTGACTGTCTGGTGATCATTGATGTACAGAAAGGGTTTTTATCCCCTGCGACGGAAGATGTCCCTTCAAACCTCAAAACATTGCTGTCCCGGCGGCATTTTTATCATATCGTCGCTACCCAGTTTATTAACACGCCAGATTCCCCCTATGTCTCTCGAATGGGCTGGACGGGTCTGATGGAAAACACGCCTTCTACGCAGGTGGATCCTTTCGTCGCGCAGGTAAGTGAACGGATTTTCCAGAAAAAGATCTATTCCTGTTTTACGGATGAGTTCAGGGAATTTCTTGCGCAGAATTCCATTGACCGGCTTTACTTTGTCGGGATCGATACCGACTGCTGCGTACTGAAAAGCTGCACCGACGCATTCGAATCCGATATTCCCTTCGAAGTGCTCCTGAACTATTGCGCAAGCAATGGAGGCTCCAGAAGCCATGAAGCCGCGATCACGGTCATGAAAAGAACCATTGGTGCATCGCAGATGAATACCGCACTCTGAACCCATTCAGGCGTCCGAACTGACGCTTTTTTTCTGATTTTCCATGGGCAACGGCGTTCCGTTGTACTGATGAACCGAATGCCGAACGCTCATCCAGTCTTGCGCAATGTCCTTTGGATCTGGATTCATTTTTCTATCCATGGTTGATTACATCTCCTGTTTATGCGGCGATGGCCGCTGATGATGATGAGACAGAATAGCTCTTTTGAAGAGTTCTTCTGTACTTTTATTATGCCCGCTTCACGGGAGTACGGTTTTGGATATGCAGAAATATCAAACACCTTTTTGACTGTGTTTAAGGTGCAATTCCGGCTTGCAGCTGACCTGTCATCTGTCGTTTTAGGGCGATGGGGGCCCACTGATCGGGTGTCGTTGAAACGGGGCTGCCGATCGGATGAACGGCGTTGGCGTATTAAAAAAATCCCCCTTTTCGAAAGAAAAGCAGGGATTGAGGATCGATCGACTCTAATATCCTGCGTTCCTGTTGCATGAATCCGCAGCTTGCGGGGGAGCGGAATGGCGTGTGATTTTACGCTTTGAAACAGAAAACAGAACTAGAGATGAATATCGTTTTGAGGCAAATGCGATTCGAAACGGTGCGGATCAGAATCCAAAACGGGGATAAAGATTTGGATTTCCCAGGACGCGCATCAGAATCGAATCGTAGAGCAGGCAAGGTCGGAATGTTATGCCTGCTTCAGGTTTTCGACAATGTCTGTCCAGATCGCTTCAAAATCGCGGTTAGCATCCACTTTTTTGAGGAGGCCAAGATCGTGATAGAAGCCGATGACTGGTTCCGTCAGGGCATGGTAGTCGCCGAGACGTGTTTTCAGACTTTCTTCGTTGTCATCTGCGCGGTAAGTCAGTTCATGACCGCAGTTGTCGCAGATGCCTTCCTTTGCGGACGGTTTGAAGTAGATATTGAAAATTTCGCCGCAGTTCGGGCAGGAACGGCGGCCGAGAATGCGCTTGGTCAGCACATCTTCCGGGACGTCGAGGTAAAGAACGACATCGGTAGCCAGATCCGTGGAATCGGTCATCTTCTTGAAGGTTTTAGCCTGTTCGAGCGTGCGGGGATAGCCGTCGAGCAGATAGCCGTCCTTGGATTTGTCCATGCGGTTAGCGAGGTAGTCCAGAACCATGCGGTTAACGATATCATCCGGTACAAGGTGACCGGCATCGATGCAGCTTTTGGCTTCCTTGCCCAGATCGGTTCCTTTGGAAATGTTTTCGCGGAACAGATCGCCGGTAGAAATATGGTCAAGGTTGTACGTTTCTTTCAGACGGCTGCTGAAGGTTCCTTTGCCAGAGCCTGGGGCTCCCATAATTAAAATATTCATAGTCTGTCTCCAAAAAATCCGGCTGAGTTAATCAGCCGGATTCATAGTTTCGTGTTGATTAATCGAAGTCGTAGTACTTCTTGTACGCTTTCTGGGTTACCAGTCCCTGAATCTGACGTACGGTCTCAATCGCAACACCGACAACGATGATCATTCCGGTGCCACCCAGAGCCATGGACGTCGGCAGCTGAGGCCAGATGAGAGGCATCAGATGCGGGAGAACAGCGATAGCCGAAAGGGCCAGCGCGCCGAGTACGGTAATACGGGAAAGGGCTTTGTCCAGATAGGTTTCCGTCTGCTTGCCTGGACGAACGCTGGGAATGTATGCGCCAGATTTGGCGAGGTTCTCAGCGACCTGCTCCGGGTTAACCTGCATCTTGGAGTAGAAGAAGGTAAACAGAATAATCAGAACTACGTAGATGGTCAGCGAGTACCAGGTACGAAGGCCAAGCCAGTTGGACATGGTGGTGTACCAGGAAGCGCCGTTTGCGAAGAAGCTGGCGACCTGAATCGGAGCCATCATTACCGAAGAAGCAAAGATGACTGGGATAACGGAAGCCGTATTAATCTTCAGCGGCAGGTAGTTCATCGTAGCCTTTTTGGACAGAGACATAGAACTCGAAGTGTACTGGATTCGAATTTTCAGCTCTGCCGTGTTGATCAGTACGACAAAGACGATGATCAGCAGGTAGACGAGGATGTAGGCGGCGAAGATCCAGCCTCCGTTTGCGGGAGCAGCTGCACCGTCTGCACCGGTAACCAGGGAAGACCACGCAGCAGAGAACTGCTGCGGCATGCGGCCGACGATACCGGCCATGATGATCATGGACATACCGTTGCCGAAGCCTTTTAAGGAGATCTGGTCACCAAGCCATACCAGGAACATGGAGCCTGCAGTAAAGATCATGGCAACGTACAGAAGTCTGGCGGTCGAAAGACCGTTGTAGAACAGACCGCTGTACATATTGTTAAAGCTGTACGTCAGGGAGATGGACTGCACGAAACCGAAGACAACCGCCAGATAGCGGGTGTACTGATCGAGTTTCTTGCGTCCGGTTGCACCCTGTTTGGAAAGTTCAGTCAGCGCTGGGATAACATCCGTGCTTAAGAGCTGGATGATGATGGAAGCGGTGATATAGGGAGTAACACCGATTGCGAAAACGGAGAACTGTTCCAGTCCGCCGCCTCCAAGCAGGCTCATCATCGCAAACAGGCTGTTATTTTCCAGGCTGCCAACCAGTCCGGCGGTGTTTACGTCGGGGACGGTAATTGCGCATCCCAGACGGTACACCAGGAAGGCAAAGAGAGTGAACAGGAGACGGTTACGGATGTCCTTGTTCTCAAAGATTGCCTTAACGGTTTTCATTTTAGAGAACCTCTACGGTTCCGCCTGCTTTGACGATGGCCTCTTCAGCACTCTTGGAGAATTTTGCAGCACTTACGGTGAGCTTCTTCTCGAGAGTTCCTTCACCGAGGACTTTGACACCAGCGAGCTGTTTTTTCAGCATGCCGGTTTCCTTGAGAAGCTGTGGCGTTACGTGGGTTCCGTCTTCAAAACGGTTCAGATCTGCCACGTTGATGATGGCATATTCCTTACGGTTGAAGTTGGTAAAGCCGCGCTTTGGAAGACGGCGGGCCAGTGTGGTCTGTCCGCCTTCAAATCCGAGACGAACGCCGCCGCCGGAACGGGCTTTCTGACCTTTCTGTCCGCGGCCGGCAGTTTTGCCGAGGCCGGAACCAGGTCCGCGTCCTACTCTTTTTCTCGCTTTGCGGGACTGACTCTGGGAAAGTTCATGCAGTTTCATTTCGTTTCCTCCTTCTTACCCGCGGATTTCTTCGGGTTTCTTACCGCGAAGTTCAGCTACCTGATCCAGGGTACGCAGGGATTTAAGTCCTTCCACAGTAGCACGTACAGTGTTGATTTTTGTACGGCTGCCGAGGTTCTTGGTCAGGATATCGGTGATACCGGCCAGCTCCAGAACGGCACGTGTAGCGCCGCCGGCGATAACACCGGTACCTTCTGTAGCGGGTCTCATGAATACAGCACCAGCGCCGTATTTACCGGTAACTTCGTGTGGAATGGTTGTTCCAACGATTGGCACGAGGAACATGTTCTTACGTGCAGCTTCGGTAGCTTTACGGATCGCTTCCGGTACTTCTTTTGCCTTGCCGGTACCTACACCGACACGGCCTTTACGGTCACCAACAACCACCAGAGCCGCAAAACGCATTTTACGACCGCCTTTTACGGTTTTGGAGATTCGGTTGATGGAAATGACCTGTTCGTCGAACTCTTTCGGTTCTCTTCTCTGTCTTCTATCGTTGTTTGCCATGGCGACCTCCTAGAACTCCAGGCCGCCTTCGCGAGCGGCATCAGCTAAAGCCTGAACACGGCCGGTGTAGAGATATCCGCCGCGGTCAAATACGACTTTCTTGATATTGCTTTCAAGAGCGCGGCGGGCAATTTCTGCGCCGACTTTCTTGGCAGCTTCGATGTTTCCGCCGTTTTCGAGCTTCATGGCTACGGAAGAAGCGGATACCAGAGTATGACCTTTTGTATCGTCAATGATCTGGGCTTCGATGTTGGCGTTGCTTCTGAATACGTTCAGACGTGGGCATTCAGGAGTTCCGCTGACATTCTTGCGAACGCGAAGATGACGTTTCTGTCTTGCTTCGTTTTTTGACTGTTTTTTAATCATAGTCTTGCTCCTTTCCCACTATTTCTTACCAGCAGTCTTACCTTCCTTACGACGGATATGTTCACCTTTATAGCGAATACCTTTTCCTTTGTAAGGCTCAGGTTTGCGAACTGCGCGCACTTCTGCAGCGAATTCGCCGACGAGCTGCTTGTCAATGCCCTTAACGGTAATTGTGGTTGCGCTTGGGCAGGTTACTTCGAGTCCTTCGAAGATTTCTTTTTCAACGGGGTGGGAGTAGCCGACGTTCATGGTCAGCTTGTTTCCTTTAACCGCTGTACGGAAACCGATACCAACGAGTTCAAGATCTTTCTGGAAGCCTTCAGATACGCCGACTACCATGTTGTGCAGCAGAGCACGGGTTGTTCCGTGCAGCTGTTTTGTGGCCTTGAGATCGTTTGGACGTTTTACAGTTACTTCGTTTCCTTCAACCTCGATCGTGAGGATGTCGGAGAACTTTCTTGTCAGAGTTCCCTTAGGACCTTTGACAGTCACCTCATTCCCTGGAGCAACTTCAACAGTTACGCCGGCAGGAATGGTAATCAGTTTATTGCCGATACGTGACATTCAGTATTTTCCTCCTGCTGAACTATTACCAGATGTAGGCGAGTACTTCGCCGCCTACATTGGCTTTCTTTGCGTCGCGATCGGTCATCACACCGTGGGATGTGGAGATGATCGCAGTGCCAAGTCCGTTCAGTACGCGTGGCAGGTTGTCTGCGCCGGCGTATACACGGAAGCCTGGCTTGGAAATTCTCTTCAGACCGGAGATTACGCGTTCTCCGTTCTTGCCGTATTTCAGATCGATGGTCAGCGTTTTCTTAACACCGTCAGCTTCTGTGGAGAAACCGTTGATGTAGCCTTCTTCGACCAGGATTTTAGCAATTCTTTCCTTCTCTTTGCTGGAAGGCATGGAGACAGTCTCATGCTTCTGAGCAAGAGCGTTGCGGATGCGGGTGAGCATATCCGCGATCGGATCAGTCATTGTCATGCTTGTTTCCTCCCTGCTTACCAGCTAGCCTTTTTCACACCCGGGATCTGGCCTTTGTAAGCCAGTTCACGGAAGCAGATACGGCAGATGCCGTATTTTTTCAGTACGGAGTGCGGACGTCCGCATCTCTGACAGCGAGTGTACTCGCGAACTTTGAATTTCTGAGGACGCTGCTGTTTCAACTTCATCGCTTTTTTTGCCATGAGTTCCTCCTATTTCTTAACGAAGGGCATGCCAAGAGCGGTAAGGAGCTCTTTTGCCTCTTCGTTGGTATCTGCGGTGGTTACGATAACGACATCCATACCACGGGATTTGTTGACTTTATCGAAGTCGATTTCCGGGAAGATGATCTGTTCCTTAACACCGAGAGTGTAGTTGCCGCGTCCATCAAAGGCGCTGTCTGAAACACCGCGGAAGTCTCTTACACGCGGAAGAGAGATGTTGAACAGTTTGTCCAGGAATTCATACATTCTGTCCGCGCGCAGGGTTACCTTGCAGCCGATCGGCATGCCTTCACGAACCTTGAAGTTCGCGATGGATTTTTTCGCCTTTGTGATTACCGGCTGCTGACCGGAAATCGCTGCGAGTTCTTCTACAGCTTCGTCAAGATATTTCGAGTTCTGGATCGCATCGCCGACACCAATGTTGATTACGACTTTTTCGATCTTCGGAACCTGCATAACGGAAGAATAGTTGAACTGCTTCATCATAGCCGGGACGATCTCGGACTGGTATTTTTCTTTTAACCGGTTCATTTACTATCCTCCTACTTCTTTTCTTTCAGTTCGTTGCCGCTCTTCTTGAAGTAGCGGACTTTTGTTTTCTTGCCATTTTCGTCAACGGAAACCTTAACGCCAATGCGGCCGGCTTCTTTGGCTTTTTCGTCGTAGAGAGCGACGTTCGATGCATCGATCTTCGCTTCTTTTTCAACGATTCCGCCATCCGGGTTGGACTGGGTCGGTTTCATGTGCTTTTTGACGATGTTGACACCTTCAACGATGACTTTGCCTTCTTTCGGGAATGCAGCAAGGACTTCGCCGATGGTTCCTTTGTAAGCTCCGGTCATTACCTGAACTTTGTCACCTTTTTTAATCTTCACGAGAAATCCTCCTTACAGCACTTCCGGTGCCAGAGAAACGATCTTCATGAAGTCGTGGTCACGAAGTTCACGGGCAACCGGGCCGAAAATACGAGTACCCCGGGGGGTTTTGTCATCTTTGATCAGAACGACTGCGTTGTCGTCGAACTTGATGTAGGTTCCGTTGTCGCGACGTACGCCGTATTTGGAACGAACGATTACGCCTTTTACAACGTCACCCTTTTTAACGGCTCCGCCAGGAGCTGCCTGTTTAACAGCACAGACAACGACATCACCGATGTTGGCAAATTTGCGCTTGCTTCCGCCAAGAGGACGAATGACAAGGACTTCCTTGGCACCCGTGTTGTCGGCTACGCGCAAACGGCTTTCATTTTGAATCATTTGCTCTTCCTCCTGACTCTAGCCGCGTGCTTTTTCCACTACGCTAACCAGACGGAAACGTTTGGTTTTGGAAAGAGGTCTTGTTTCCATGATTTCAACGAGATCTCCTTCTCTAGCTTCGTTTTTCGCATCGTGGGCTTTGAATTTCTTAGTGTATTTAACGCGCTTGCCGTAGAGCGGATGTTTTTTCATCGTTTCAACGGCAACCGTAACAGTTTTGTCCATCTTGTCAGAAATGACTCTGCCACGGTAAACTTTTCGGTTGTTTCTTTCTTCCATGTCCAAGTCCTCCCTGATTAAGCCTGTTTCATTTCGCCCAGTACGGTTTTGATGCGGGCGATGTCTTTTTTAACCGCTTTAAGACGTGCAGTATTCTCGAGCTGGCCAGTTGCCTGTTTGAAGCGGAGATTGAACAGCTCATCTTTGAGGAGATTGAGTTCCTGCAGCAGTTCAGCTTCTGTCTTTGTGCGAAGTTCACTTGCCTTCATGACTATTCAGTTTCTCCTTTCTTAACAAAACGAGTTTTAACTGGAAGCTTGTGGCTGGCCAGGCGGAGCGCCTCGCGAGCTACTTCTTCCGGTACGCCGCCAACTTCAAACATTACGCGGCCGGGTTTAACAACAGCTACCCATCCTTCTGGAGCACCTTTACCGGAACCCATGCGGACTTCAAGAGGTTTTTTGGTTCTGGCCAGATGCGGGAAGATCCGGATCCATACTTTACCGCCACGTTTCATGTAACGGGTCATGGCAATACGGGCTGCCTCGATCTGACGGTTGGAAACGTAGTTGCCGCTGTCTGCTACCAGACCGTATTCGCCGAATTCGACGTTACGGCCGGCTTTGGAACGTCCTTCGTAGGAAAGACGATGCGGACGACGGTACTTCGTACGCTTTGGCATTAACATTATTCGTTACCTCCTTTAGGAGCTGCGGCGGCAGGTGCAGCGTTCGCATTGGAACGGCTGTCTCTGCGTCCGCCTTCTCTGCGGGGCTGACGTCCGGCACCTCTGCCGCCCTGACGGCGGTCGTTGCCGTTGCGTCCGTTTCTGCCTCTTGCAGGACGAGTGCGTCTCTGTTTTGGAGCTTCCGGTTCTTTAACCATTTCTCCAGGGAGAACTTCACCGCGGCAGATCCATACTTTTACGCCAAGACGGCCGTAAGTGGTAGCTGCTTCTTCAAGGGCATAGTCGATATCCGAACGAAGTGTGTGCAGTGGTACAACACCTTCGGAATAACCTTCGGTACGGGCGATATCTGCTCCGCCAAGACGGCCGGAAACAGATGTCTTGATGCCTTTCGCACCGGAACGCATGGTGTTCTGGATGGCTTTCTTCTGGGTTGCACGGAATGATTTACGGTTTTCGAGTTCGTTCGCGATCCAGCGAGCCACCAGACGAGCGTCCAGGTTCGGGTTGGCGATTTCTACGACGTTGATCTGCAGGTTTTTAACCGAAGTCATTTTCTGCAGGGCTTTTTTCAGGCCTTCAATGGATTTTCCATCCTGACCAATGACAACGCCTGGGTGAGCAGTACGAATGATCAGAGTCATTCGGTTCTGCGTTCTTTCAATTTCGATTCTCGAGATCTGAGGATCGGCTTTTCTCTTATCTGCTGCTGCTTTGGAGAGATTTGCATAATAGTTCTCGACGAATTCGCGGATCTTCACGTCTTCCATCAGGAGTTTCGAGAATTCTTTATCATCTGCATACCATCTGGACTGCCAGTCACGGATGATACCGGTCCGCATTCCAATCGGGCTTACTTTCTGACCCATGGTGTTCCTCCTTAGTCTTTCTCAGCCACAACAACAGTGATATGGCTGGTACGTTTATGAATCGGACTGGCGCTGCCTTTTGCACGAGGCATGAAGCGCTTGAGTGTTACGCCTTCGTTTGCGTAGCATTCTTTTACATACAGTTTTTCTTCGTCCATTTCGTGGTTGTTCACCGCGTTGGCGACTGCGCTTTTGAGGACTGCGCCGACCATTTCACCGCCTTTGTTGGGAGTGAACTTGCAGATGGCTGCAGCTTCTTCAACATTTTTGCCGCGGATCAGGTCCAGGACAAGTCTGGCTTTACGGGGCTGAATGCGAAGTGTTTTTGCGGTTGCTCTTGCTTCCATACTGACCTCCTACTTCTTGCCTTTCTTGTCATCGGCTGCGTGGCCGAGGTATTTGCGGGTTGGGGCAAACTCACCGAGCTTGTGTCCAACCATGTCTTCGGTTACGAACACAGGTACGTGTTCCTTGCCGTTGTATACGGCAAATGTGTGTTCAACGAATTCAGGGAAAATAGTTGAACGACGGCTCCAGGTCTTAATGACTTCTTTTTTATTGGAAGCGTTCAGAGCCTGAACTTTTTTCATAAGGCTTTCGTCGACGAAAGGTCCTTTTTTCAAACTACGACTCATTTCAACGTTCTCCTTGTCTATTTGCCGTTTCTTCTGCGTACGATCAGTTTGTTCGACGCTTTCTTCTTAGCACGTGTCTTCACGCCAAGAGCCTTCTTGCCCCACGGCGTCATTGGAGACTTGCGGCCGATCGGCGTACGGCCTTCACCACCGCCATGCGGGTGATCGTTCGGGTTCATTACAGAACCGCGTACTGTCGGGCGAACGCCTTTCCAGCGGGTTCTTCCGGCTTTACCGAGGTTAACCAGAGCGTGGTCTTCGTTGCCGACTGCGCCAACAGTAGCGCGGCAGGTTCCGAGTACCTTGCGAACTTCGCCGGATGTCAGACGCATCGTAACGTATTTGTCTTCAATACCGAGAATCTGTGCGGAAGCACCGGCTGCACGGGCCATCTGGCCGCCTTTGCCAGGACGGAGCTCAACGTTGTGAACGATCGTACCTTCAGGCATGTTGCGCAGTTCGCATGCGTTTCCGACTTTGATATCCGTTTCCGGACCGGAAACGATTTTAGCGCCGACCTCGAGGCCTTTCGGAGCGAGGATGTAGCGTTTTTCACCGTCCGCATATGCTACGAGAGCGATGTTGCAAGTACGGTTTGGGTCATATTCAATCGCCTTAACGGTTGCAGGGATGCTGTCCTTGTTTCGTTTGAAGTCGATGATACGGTAAGTTCTCTTGTGACCGCCGCCCTGGTGACGGGTGGTGATGCGGCCTGTGTTGTTGCGTCCGCCTTTGGATTTCAGCGGAGCAGTCAGGCTGCGTTCCGGAGTTGTCTTTGTGATTTCTTCGAAAGTCAGAACAGACATTCCACGGCGGCCGGGTGTAGTCGGTTTATACTTTTTGATTGGCATAAACTTTTTCTCCTCTCAATACGCGATGTTTATTCAGGAAATAGCGTCTTCTCCCTGATGCAAAACCGTTTCTTTTTATCGGATCGGCTTCGATCCTCGGAATCAGTTTTGCGTATTTTCCTTGTCTCTATATAGATAGAGGAAGGAAGCTATGGATCGTTTATTCTTCTTCGCCGAAGATGTCGATCTTTTCGCCCTTCTTCAGAGTAACAACGGCTTTCTTGAAACCATTGACAACGCCGACTGTAGCGCCTCTGCGTTTTGTATGGGCTTTGGTATTGCTGATGTTGACTTTTTCAACCTTAACGCCGAACAGATTTTCAACAGCCTGACGAACTTCGATCTTGTTGGTCTGTTTCGGCACTTCGAAGGTGTATTTGCCTTCGTCTTCCATCGCGGCTACGGACTGTTCTGTGATAACCGGACGGATCAGTACATCTCTGTAGTCTTTCATTAAGCGAGGGCCTCCTCTACTTCTTTTACAGCCTGTTCAGTCATGAACACCTGGTTTGCGTTGAGCAGGTCGTAAACGTTGATGCCACGGGAGTTCATCATCATGACATCCGGGATGTTGCGGGCGGAGAGATAAGCATTATCTGTATCTTCGTCCATGCCTACAACGAACAGGGTCTTGCTTGGAGCTTTGATTGCTTCCACAACAGCTGCGAATTCTTTTGTTTTCGGAACGTCGAATACCAGAGCGTTCAGTACGCCGAATTCGTTGTCCTGAACCTTGCTGGAAAGCGCAGATTTCAGAGCCAGACGGCGAACTTTCTTATTGATTCTGTAGGAGTAATCACGGGGAGTCGGGCCGAATACAATTCCGCCGCCTCTCCACTGTGCAGCACGGATGGAACCCTGACGGGCACGTCCGGTGCCTTTCTGACGGTAGGGCTTACGTCCGCCGCCGCTTACTTCGCTGCGGCCTTTAACGGAGTGCGTTCCCTGACGCTTGCCGGCCTGCTGCATTTTAACAGCTTCGTACAGAGCGTCTTTATGCGGTTCAATGGCGAAGATGCTGTCGTTCAGCTCGATGGAGCCGACAACTTCGCCCATCTGATTCAGTACATTGATGAGTGCCATTATTCTCCAGCCTCCTCTGTGCGGTTGATCAGAACTACAGGAGCCTTATCGCCTTTAGAAGCTTTGGCTGTGCGGATCATAACCATTCCTTTTTTAGGACCAGGAACGTTTCCTTTGATCAGTACGTAGTTGTTTTCCGGATCAACTTTGATTACGGTCAGGTTCTGAGCAGTTGTGCGTTTGGCACCTTCATGACCAGGCATTGCAGTACCCTTCATGATGCGTCCCTGACGGGATGTAATACCGTTGGTAGCCAGAGATCCGATGTGACGGATGTTCTTGGATCCACCATGTGTTTTTGGGCCCTGATGCGCATTGTTGCGGTAAATGGTACCCATATATCCTTTACCTTTGGATGTGCCGATTACGTCGACAGTTTCTCCAGCAGTAAAGATGTCTACGCTTACTGCGTCGCCTGGCTGAACTTCCAGGTCACAGTCGCGGACTTCGCGGACAAAACGTTTCGGGGCAGTGCCAGCTTTTTTGGCATGTCCGATTTCAGGTTTTGTCGAACGTTTTTCTCTTACGTCTTCGAAACCAAGCTGTACAGCATTGTAGCCGTCTGTTTCAACGGTTTTCACCTGCAGCACAATGTTGGGTTCGGCTTCGATTACAGTTACAGGAATCAGGACGCCATCTTCTGTGAAGACCTGAGTCATCCCTAACTTTCTTCCTAACAAACCTTTCACGATGACTTCCTCCATTAAAGTTTGATTTCGATGTCAACGCCGCTGGGCAGTTCCAGTCTCTGCAGTGCATCGATAGTTTCTTTGTTCGGCGAAACAATTTCGATCAGACGCTTGTGCGTACGGATTTCGAACTGTTCACGGGAATCTTTGTACTTGTGAACCGCACGAAGAATGGTCACGATCTGTTTTTCTGTTGGCAGAGGTACAGGTCCAACCACTTTCTTTGCACCATGTTTCTGGGCAGCTTCAACGATTTTCTTCGCGCTGTCGTCCAGAATGCGATGCTCGTACGCTTTCAAGCGGATTCTCATTGTGTTTTTTGCCATGGTTACTCCTTTCGTTTATTCTTGATAAACATGCTCTGTGCGAATTCCCCAACCCATTCCATGACAACGTATTTCAGTGGGTCAGCAACCTCGCACTTCCTCGCAGTGCTTGAACAGTCTATCAAAATATCCCCCTCATTACAAGCGATATTTCTCGGCGATTTTTACATTTTCTTAAGATCCGGCCCGACGAGTAAAGGCTTTTTCGGATTTTCAGCCTCTTTCCGTATTGAAAAATTCTTTCATCATTGTGTAAGCGCTTTTACTCTTTTAATCCTGACGTCGTCATTTCGTATTTGGCAAAACGATAAAAAAGACGTCGCCAAATCGAAGTTATGTACGTTTTTCGAATCCGCTTTTCTCTGTTCTCAGCACGTGGATGCTTCTGTATAAATGGCTGTGACATTCCATTGATCCTCCTGAGTGTTCTCGGTCCTCTCTGATTCATGTATCATTCACCAGAGTCTCAGAATTCTCGCAGGCGTCAGGCTTCCGATCTCCTGCTTCCGTCGCGGCGACTTTGCGTTTTCCTTTCTTATATTTATCTTATTTGCCTTATTTGCCGTATATGCGCTTCTTATATTTGCCCTCATATTCGCTTATTTGAATTTCTGCGCGTTCTTCCATATGTTCGCCTCGCTTGTATGCACGCTCTTCCCATTCATCCATATATAACGCAATTAAAGCGGCACATAGAATCTAGCCTGACCACGCAAAGTTCGGACCTTGGCAGACCGATCCCTCCATTCCAGCTCGATCTGCCTTTCACCTATCACTGTTCACGTATCATCCTCACCCCAGAAAGAGGATCGCAGCCCGGATCCGGAGCGTCTCTAGATGATCCGACTTCGCGTTCTGACAGATTCTTAAATTAGAAAAAGCCTGAACGCTATTTTTTAGCGTTCAGGCTGATTTCTAAATGGTTTTCCTGAATAAATTTTTCCTGCATTTTCTTGAAACGCCAGAGGCTGAAGAAATAGGTGACCAGGAAAATCACAATCGAGCTGTCAAAATTGCGGAAGACCTGCATCATCAAAAACCAGAGGACGAGAGCCAGGACGTCGGTCAGAACCATCGGCCGCGTATTGCCGTACAGCTCAGCGGTCTGCAGCTGCGTTCTAAGGTTCAGGATGGCAAGCGCTGCACCAATGGCAGCAACGACGGCGTCCACCGAGAAGTTAACGAGATACTTTCCGAAAATGGCATTGCGGATGAAGGAGCAGAGCAGAACCATCGCAAACGCGGTCGTTATGCCGGATAGACGAAAGGTTCCTCGATCTTCAATCATCTGTTTTCTGGCAAAGTCCCGAAAGGAAGTGCTTCTCTTGCGGGAAAGCAGCTTTTCCGGAAGATTGCGGTCTTCCAGTCTCTCCTGAGCCGCCCACCCGATCAGCAGATGCTTCATGCCGGCGCTCTCGTCGGTTCGATCGATCTGTTCGAGCGCTTTCTGATACGGAACATCGTCAATCAGGCCAGCGGTGTTGCTGGTAATCGATTTGGTCAGCCAGACCGGTTCTTTTTTCTTCTTCGCCATTTATTCGAAGCTTACGGAGTCTGCTCCGTCAATCTTGATATTGGTGCTGAAGTAAGTCTGCATCGCCTGGAAGAGATAGTACGGATCTTTGGCACCGCCGGTCTCAAAGGAAGAATGCATGGCCAGCTGAGCCAGTCCGATGTCAACAGCGTGTACAGATACCTGAGTATTGGAAAGGTTGCCCAGCGTCGATCCGCCGACAATATTCGAACGGTTTGCGAAGTTCTGTACAGGAACGCCGGCTTTTTCGCAGATCATTGTGAATACAGATCTCGAGAAGGCGTCGGTTGTGTACTTCTGGTTAGCGGCCTCTTTAATAATTGGGCCGTGGTTCATGTAAACCGTGTTTTCGCCGGCATCGGTTTTTTCCGGATGGTTTGGATGAACGGCATGGCCATTATCCGCCGATACGAGGAAGCTTGCGGATACGGCGCGGTAGTATTCTTCTTCCGTTTTGCCGAGCGCGCTGTTGATCCGACGGAGCACATCGTGCAGGAAGGTCGACATAGCGCCCTGCTTGGTGTTGGAGCCGACTTCTTCGTTGTCGAAGCAGCAGTAAACATCAATCTTGTTTCCGTGTTCTGCATTCAGGAAGCCCTGCAGAGTCGTATAGGCGCATTCGAGGTCGTCAAGTTTCGGGCTGGATACGAATTCATCCTTGTAGCCCCAGAGAATGCCTTTCTGACGGTTAACCAGGAACAGATCCTTGCCCTTGATGGCATTTACATCTACGCCAAGTTCGTCAGCAACCATCTGATTGAAGGATCCTTTGGTCATTGCGCCGCAGGAGAACAGAGGGCACAGATCCACCTGACGGTTGAACGCGAAGCCTTCGTTGATCTCACGGTTGAAATGGATCGGCATGTTTGGAATGGTCAGAATATCCTGATCCATATAGAACAGACGGCTTTCGAGACCGTTGCCGGTATCGACCATGACACGTCCGGCAATAGTCAGAGGACGATCGAGCCATGTGGAATCGATCATTCCGCCGTACGCCTCGACGTTAAGACGGATGTATTCAGCCGGTCCGGTAATTTCCGGAACGGATTTGATTTTAAACGTTGGAGAATCGGTATGCGCTGCACTCATCTGGAAATGATAGTCAGTCAGATTTTCCGGAATCATGAACGCAATAATGGAACTGTTGTTGCGAATTGTATAGTAGCCTTTGCCTGGTTCAAGATTCCAGGCGTCTTTTTCTTTCAGCGCGCTGAATCCTTTGGCTTCAAGTTCAGCGGCAATGGAATGTACGGAATGAAACATGCTTGGGCACGCTGCAATAAAATCGGTCAGCTTGCCTGCAAATTCTTTGTAGGACATAAGTTTTCCTCCTTATCTAAGACAATACCATATCCAGCAGAAACAGGATGTCCTGGAAAAGCGACTCAAGTACAGAATGACAATCCTGACTAAAACGAAAACATCGCTGGTCTAATACGGTTTCCAGACTCCCTTTTCCTTCCTTGCGGGCGGTCTGTCTTTCTGAGCAGAAAGTGCGCCGAGCCGGTCGGTTCCCATTAAAGCCATGGTCAAAAATTATGGGCTGCATGCTTTCTCTCAGCGCAAGGACGCATTTGGCAGACAGTATCGGCAGCCAGATCACCAGATCTGCAGGACAGGGATGAAAAAAAGCGGAAAGCCCGAAGACATTCCGCTTTATATTCTCCGAATAAACTCAAATCCGCTCAAACCGAAGGGATTCGAATTCAGAAAGATCAGAGACGTTTATTTTACAATACCAGCTTTGCGATCTTCGGCCTTGCGGATTTCCGGCATGATCAGACCGAGAGCAAGCAGAACGAATGGCATCGCAATGTTCAGAATTGTACGTACGACATCGCCTTCTACATAAACACCGAGAATGCAGCAGAATGCGGTAACGAAGAAGCACCATGCACCAGCAACGATGGCGAAGGTTTTGTTTTTAACAAATACGTAATCGCTGTGGAATTTGTTTCCGGCTGTGCGCAGCATGATATATGCGAAGAATACCCAGAGGTAACGCATTGGCATGCAGACAGAGTTCAGTTTGGTCAGCCAGGTGATGATATCGGCTGCACCAGTTCCGAGCATCTGAATCAGAATGATCGAACCAGCCAGAACACCGATCAGCAGAATACCGTTGGTGTATGCACCGTATTTGTTCTGCTTGAGCAGACTCTTTGGAACATACTGACGAGCGGATTCATCGTCAAGAAGCATACGCAGAGGAGCATCGATGGAAAGAACGAGAGTAGAGAACTGACCGATCGCATTGCAGGCACCGTATACGATAACGAAGAAGTTGCCCAGGTGGTAGTATTCACCGAGTTTCTGGAAGGACATGTAGGCACCGTTGGCGATGAACTGTTTCTGGAAATCCGGGTTGGCCAGATCTGCAGAGTTGAACATCATACCCATGGCGATGGTACCGAGGATAGCGCAGACCATAACCATGATTGCCAGGGAGATCATACCTTTCGGGAAGTCTTTACCAGGGTTTTTAACCTTATTTACATAAGGAGAAATCTTTTCACATCCTCCGACTGCGAATACAAGAATCGACAGAGACGTGAAGTACTGCCAGTTGAATGTCGGGATCAAACCTTCCCAGCTCCAGTCAATAGGAGCGAACGAAGCGGACGGGTTGATCGCCGGTGCTGCGAACATCATTACGATGTAGAGCAGAGACATTACGAACATACTCGATCCAGCTACGGAGGTTAGAGCCTTAAGCGGTGTCAGGCCGCGGGAAGCTACCCAGAGGAAGATGATGAAGACAACGAGAGTCGCCAGCTGTACCTGAATTGCAGGCAGGCTGTCATACCATTCGTTGGACAGGAACATCCATGCGAGAGCCTTCAGGCCGCCGCTTCCCTTCGAAGCAATGTAAGGGATATGGACTACCCAGTACGTATAACCAGCGTAATACGCCAGTTTAGGATTGGTTGTTTCCAGAACCCAGCTCGTTACACCGCCGCCGGCAGTTTTAAAAGCGGAACCAAGTTCACCAACCATTAATGCGTAAGGTACAAAGTACAGCAGGAACATCATTACCCATGAGAAGATTACCTGTGTGCCGTTGAAGTACCCAAAGCCGTTTACGACGTTACCAAATCCCCATACGGTTGAGAACGCCATGAACGCCAGAGTCAGCCAGGTGATTTTCTTAGTATCGGTTCCGGCTGAACTTTTCGTTTGGTTCATAATTTGAGAACACTCCTTTCTGACACATTATCCCATAAATATACGGATTTTGGGATAATCTAAGCGTTTAAAAACATTACATTTTCTCCTAAAGATCAAAATCTGCTCAGAACGTCAAAATAGAGCATTCCCGCCTCTTTTGATGCAAGGCATTCACTTAGCATGTGCGTTTACCATTATTACACATTTCAGATAAATTTTTCATAATTTCATTTTGTTTCATCACAAATTTTCACCAAATTTTTGTCAGGCAGGTTTCAAAATTGCCTTACTTGGCGTAAAAATGTAAAAAACAGTGAAAATCGACACTTTGTGCTCTCATTTTCGTTTTGTCAATACTTTATTTCGCGATTCGTAGACGGATGTTTTACATCTGTAAACAGTCTGTGTTCCATCACACATTCGCTTTTAACATTAAAAAGGGGACTCTGAATGGATTTTGTCTGCCGCTGCAGCATGCATGATCGTCTCAGCATTCGAAATCATCTCGGCATACAGTCAGAACTTTAATGCATTCCTCGTCTGGTCCGCTAGATCACGTTTTCCCTTCCGCTCGTACTAAAACCCTTGAGCTTGCAGTCAGAGATTTATGGTTGTCTCAATGGTTTTCCTGGTTCGGCAGAATAAGGCTCCAGAACAGCGTTCTGCTGCTCGTATATGAATGCGATACAGTTTTCCTGTTATTCTCTTCAAAACCGTCAGAAAGGCCTCATACGCTTTTCTAGACCGCAAGCTATGAATAAGGACCCAATTTCCCCAGCCATTGAATTTTTTCAAATATACAGTTGAGAGGAAATAAGAATTGCTAGAGGATCGTGTGTGCAGAGAGGCAGCCATTATCGGTCAGGCCCTGATTTCAACTGGCGAATCCGTCTCTTCTTGGTAGGCAAAAAACAAAAAAGGAGAACCCATTCGTAAGATTGGGTTCTCCTTAATTTTTTAGTTAGCTGAAAGCTTCGTCAGTTTCTGAACGTCGATTATTCAACGATTTCAGTAACGTTACCGGCGCCTACAGTGTGTCCGCCTTCACGAATAGAGAAGGTAGTACCGTTTTCGATAGCGATAGGAGCGATCAGTTCAACGGACATTTCAACGTTGTCGCCAGGCATAACCATTTCAACGCCTTCTGGCAGAGTGATTACACCAGTTACGTCAGTTGTACGGAAGTAGAACTGAGGACGGTAGTTGGAAACGAACGGTGTGTGACGTCCGCCTTCATCTTTGCTCAGTACGTAAACCTGAGCTTTGAATTTTGTGTGAGGATGAACGGATCCTGGTTTTGCCAGAACCTGTCCACGCTGTACTTCGTCACGTGCAACACCACGGAGCAGAGCACCGATGTTGTCACCAGCACGAGCTTCGTCGAGCTGTTTGTGGAACATTTCCAGACCAGTCAGTACAGTGGAGCGAGTTGGTTTGATACCAACGATTTCTACTGTGTCGGACAGGTGAGCAGTACCACGTTCTACACGACCTGTAGCAACGGTACCACGACCGGAAATTGTCATAACGTCTTCGACAGCCATCAGGAATGGTTTGTCGACATCACGAACTGGATCATCGATCCAGGAATCAACAGCGTCCATCAGTTCTTCGATAGCCGGTGTCCATTTCGGATCGCCTTCGAGAGCTTTCAGAGCGGATCCGCGGATGATTGGAGTGTCGTCGCCGTCGAATTCATATTCGTCGAGGAGTTCACGAATTTCCATTTCAACAAGGTCGATCAGTTCTTCGTCGTCAACCATGTCGCATTTGTTCAGGAATACAACCATTTTAGGTACGCCTACCTGACGAGCGAGCAGGATGTGCTCACGAGTCTGAGGCATAGGTCCGTCAGTGGCAGCTACAACGAGGATAGCGCCATCCATCTGAGCTGCACCAGTGATCATGTTCTTGATGTAGTCAGCGTGACCCGGGCAGTCTACGTGTGCATAGTGACGTTTGTCTGTCTGGTATTCAACGTGAGCGGTGTTGATGGTGATTCCACGTTCTTTTTCTTCTGGAGCACCGTCAATCTGATCGTAATCTGTTTTCTCAGCCATGCCTTTGCCGCTGAGAACGCTGGTGATTGCAGCAGTCAGAGTTGTTTTACCGTGGTCAACGTGTCCAATGGTACCAATGTTGACATGGGTTTTACTTCTGTCAAATTTTTGCTTAGCCATTATTTCCTCCTAGAGTTATTCAGACTGTTTCATTTTAAGGCTTTCGAATTTTAAAAGCAATAATGAGTATTTTACTTACCGGACTCGGCAATGATCTTCTCAGAAATCGACTTCGGTACTTCACTGTAGTGGTCGAATTTCATCGAGTAGTTGCCGCGGCCCTGGGTAAAGGAACGCAGGTCAGTTACATAGCCGAACATTTCTGACAGCGGGATGAATGCACGTACGATGACGGCATTTCCGCGTTCTTCCTGATCGTTGATCTGACCGCGACGGCTGGATACGTCGCCCATTACAGAACCAAGGTATTCTGCTGGTGCTGTAATTTCAACGAGCATGATTGGCTCGAGCAGTACAGGATCGCACTTCTTGGCAGCTTCACGAAGAGCCATGGAAGCAGCAATCTTGTAGGCCTGTTCGGAGGAGTCGACATCATGGTAGCTTCCGTCGAACAGAGTTGCTTTAACGTCAATCATCGGGTAGCCGGCGAGTACACCTTTTTCAAGAGCGTCCTGCAGACCTTCGTTGGTTGGCTTGATGTATTCCTTAGGTACGGTTCCACCAACAACAGCGTCGATGAATTCGTATCCTTTACCTTCTTCATTCGGTTCAAACTTGATCCATACGTGACCGTACTGACCTTTACCACCGGACTGACGGATGTATTTACCTTCACATTCCGCAGCTTTACGGATTGTTTCACGGTAAGCAACCTGCGGCTGGCCAATCTTCGCATCGACGTTGAATTCTCTGCGCAGACGGTCAACGATGATATCGAGGTGAAGTTCACCTACACCAGCGATAATGGTCTGTCCAGTTTCCTTATTTGTATAAGTTCTGAACGTAGGGTCTTCTTCAGCCAGTTTGGCAAGAGCCAGACCCATCTTGTCCTGGTCAGCTTTCGTCTTTGGTTCAAGGGACTGTTCAATAACAGGTTCCGGGAATTCCATCTTTTCAAGAATGATCGGATGGTCCGGATCGCAGAGGCTGTCACCAGTTGTGGTGTTTTTCAGACCTACTGCTGCCGCAATGTCGCCTGCGAAAACCTGCGGGATTTCGTGACGGCTGTTGGCATGCATCTGCATGATACGGCCAAAACGTTCTTTCGTATCCTTTGTGGAGTTGAGAACGTAGCTTCCGGAATCAGCAGTACCGGAGTAAACCCGGAAGAACGTAAGTTTTCCGACGTATTTATCGGTCATGATTTTGAAAGCAAGCGCAGAGAACGGTTCTTCATCAGAAGGATGACGTTCATCCGGTTCGCCATCAAGAGTCGTACCTTTGATTGCCGGTACGTCAATCGGAGACGGGAGGTAGTCAACAACTGCGTCGAGCATTGGCTGAACGCCTTTGTCTTTATAAGCGGATCCGCAAAGAACCGGGAAGAATTCAACGTCGCATACCGCTTTACGGATAACGCGCTTGATATCTTCAATGGAAGGTTCTTCACCTTCGAGGACCTGCATCATCAGATCTTCATCAAAGTCAGACAGAGTTTCGAGGAGTTTCATGCGATACTCTTCAACCATGTCTACCATGTCTTCAGGGATAGGGCCATCTTCAACGATGATACCTTTGTCGCCTTTGTTATAGACCGCTTTGCGTTCGATCAGATCTACAAGACCTTCGAATTCACTTTCAGCGCCGATCGGCAGCTGAATTGGAGCAGCTTTAACGCCCAGGCGATCAACGATCGTCTGGCAGCTCATCAGGAAGTCAGCTCCTGTTGAGTCCATTTTATTTACGAATACAATACGGGGAACTCCGTATTCGGAGGCCTGACGCCATACTGTTTCAGTCTGTGGTTCAACACCGGCCTTGGCATCGAGGACTGTAACCGCACCATCGAGAACGCGCAGGGAACGTTCAACTTCTACTGTGAAGTCAACGTGGCCCGGAGTATCGATAATGTTGATTCGGTTGCCTCTCCAATGAACGGTTGTAGCCGCAGATGTAATCGTGATACCACGTTCAGCTTCTTGTTCCATCCAGTCCATTGTGGATGCGCCATCATGAGTTTCACCAATTCTGTGGTTAACACCTGTGTAATACAGGATACGTTCAGTGGTGGTTGTTTTGCCGGCGTCGATATGTGCCATGATACCGATATTACGGGTATTTTCTAATGAATATTCTCTTGGCATAATTCGACATCCTTTCTAGAGCTCCGATTGCCGTTTTTAATAACAGCTGAATCGGATGCAGACTACCAGCGGTAGTGAGCAAAAGCCTTGTTGGCTTCCGCCATGCGATGAACGTTGTCGCGCTGTTTTACCGATGCACCCACACCGTTAGCGGCATCGATGATTTCAGCAGCAAGTCGCTGTTCCATCGTTTTTTCGTTACGCAGGCGTGCGTAGTTCACGAGCCAGCGCAGTCCAAGTGTCAGACGGCGTTCTTCAGATACTTCAACTGGTACCTGGTAGTTCGCACCGCCTACACGGCGAACCTTAAGTTCGAGCTGAGGCATAATGTTGCCCAGCGCCTGTTCAAAAACTTCCATTGGCTGTTTGCCAGTCTTAACCTCGACAATGTCGAAGGCGTTGTACAGAATTTTCTGTGCAGTTCCACGTTTTCCGTCAATCATGATTTTGTTAATTAAACGAGTGACGAGTTTGGAATTGTAAATAGGATCTGGAAGTACATCCCGTTTTGCAATATGTCCTTTTCTTGGCATCTTTTATTCTCCTTTCACGATTGACTTATTTCTTAGGTTTCTTGGTTCCGTAAAGAGAGCGGCTCTGACGACGGTCCGTTACACCTGCGCAGTCAAGAGTACCGCGAACGATATGGTACCGTACACCAGGCAGGTCTTTAACACGACCGCCGCGGATCAGTACTACCGAGTGCTCCTGGAGGTTGTGTCCGATACCTGGAATGTAAGCGGTAACTTCCATTCCGTTGCTAAGACGTACACGAGCATATTTACGAAGAGCAGAGTTAGGTTTCTTCGGAGTCATTGTTCCGACACGGGTGCAGACGCCGCGTTTCTGCGGGCTGGACAGGCTTGTCGGTCTGGACTTCAATGAGTTGTATCCGCGGTTCAGTGCAGGAGATTTAGACATGTTCTCGCTGGACTGACGGCCTTTGCGAATTAACTGATTAATAGTAGGCATTTCTTCTCCTTATCTACTTGTATCAACTTATTCATGCGAACGAATCCGGGTGGACCATTTTTCGTCCTTTTAAAAGCGGGAATCTATCCCGCGCATGCTTTGACAGTTTAGTAGATCACAAAATATATGTCAACCACAAAAAATCATGAAAATTTTGAAACTGTTTTGTAACCGGAATTTTCACTCTCAGACCACTTTTCGCCCTTACTCATCGCCCTTCCTAACTGAGTCAGCCGATACGTAAGTATTTTCTATCGGCTTTTCCCGGTCTGAATTTTGTAAAAAGACAATTCGGGCATTCATATATTCTGCTTCCCGAAGATCATGCGTTGCAAAGACGATTGCGAACCCCATCTGTTTCTGCAGCTGCAGAAGCGTATCCATAAGCACGTAACGCAGCTTTTCATCCAGCGCATGGAAAGTCTCATCCAGAAGAAGCAGATCCGGATTCTTCATCATGGCGCGAGCGAGTGCTGTGCGTTTCCGCTGACCAGCTGACAAAGTCCCTGCTTTCTGTTTCAGAAAGGTATCACAGTGAAAAATCGATGCCCAGTTCCTGGCGGCGTTCGTTCGTAAGGCGCGCGGAATCGTTCCCCAGTCGCATCCCAGACAAATGTTTTCGAGCGTACTGAGACAGGGATACAGCCGATCATCATCAAATACCATGGATACCGTTCCGACTCGATCCAGTGTTCCTTGATTTGGATCAATCAGTCCGGCCAGAACGCGGAGCACGGTACTTTTCCCGATTCCAGAGGGACCGCACAGCGCTACTCTTCCTTTACGACAAACTGTAAGCGAAAAATCTTCAAGGATCGTTTTCCCGCCAAGAGTAACATTGATTTTTTGGGCTGTGATAAAAGTCTCATAAGAATCATCCTGTTTTTTCTCGATGCCCGTCGTATCGTAGTCCATTTTCAAGCTTCCTCATGTTTGTCTATGGAATTACGATAACAAAAAAGCCCGTCGAGCGGGCTTTTGTATTTCTTTTCAATTATTGCTTTCTTACTGGAAGCTGAATCCGAACTTTGCAAGATAATCGTAAACCTGATCCATGTTGGTCTGAGAGATCTCTCTTACAACGATCATGTTGTTGTTCTTTGCATCAAAAGCGACGACTGCATTTACGTAGTTGATGGAGTTGTTGAATACTGCAACGCTGCCAGCTCCGTTTTCCTGTTCTGCAAGCATGTAGTAATCCGACTGCGTCATAACTGCTTTTTCCTGGTCATAGGCTTCAACAGCACTCATCAGGTCATCAAAACGAGTAACACTTACATTTGCACCGCCGTCTTCACCAACAGCCTTGAAGCTGACTTTATTGCCATTTTCTGTAACGTCTTCTACCGAATAGCCATAAGCACCAAATTCCTGAACCGCCGCTTCAGATACCTCGCTGTTTGTCTGGGCTGCTGCAGCGCATCCTGTAAGGGAAAGAACCATAGCCGCTGCGGCAATAGATTTTGTAAACTTGTTCATGTTTTTATGTCTCCTTCTTTATTTCGCCTTTATTATAGGAACTTCCGTGAAGGAGAAAAGAAATTTGTCCCGTTTATTTTAAGTTTATTCGGGTCATATCTAACTATAATTTATGTATTCGTTTACATGAGAATTCTTAATGCGAATTTTGCAGATATGTATCCTCTTTCACCTTTCACGCATAGCAGAGTTGTCAATAGCGATTAGTCAATTTATTGGATTCTGCGTGAATTTGATCGGTTTTCTGCTGTTTTGCAAATTTATCCAGAAATGGATATGTACATGTTTTTCCAGGCCCAGATATCGGATTCAACAAGTGCTGCTATTTTTGATCGCTTTCTTTCTTCAACGTTTCCGGTGATCAAACTGACATCGTTTGTATGATTTGCTATAATAAAGCCGCTCAAGGAATTACATTTTTCCTACATCTGAGATATGGGATTTCGGATGCTCTTGCCGGTGTTGAATACCAGCAATAAGCTGCTTTTTCGCGGATGAAGCTGGGATCCTAAACGCAATGGCAGAAAACCCACCTGTACATACAACAGGCAAAAATCTCATTTCTTGAGTGACCGGAGTGATCCGGTCTTTTTTCTTTTTGTTCTGGTTTTTCAGGCCGAAAGAAAAGAGCGAAGCCCCGAAAGGCTTCGCTCTTTTTTTAATTGTGTTAAAAGTAGAATTCGTGCGTCTGTGGAACCAATTACTTGATTTCGACAGTAGCGCCAGCTTCCATGAGTTTTTCTTTGATCTTTTCTGCTTCATCAGGAGAGATGTTCTCTTTGATAACAGCAGGTACAGCATCAACGAGTTTCTTAGCGTCGATCAGACCGAGACCAGTGAGTTCACGTACGGCTTTGATAACCTGTACTTTGGTTCCGCCAACGTTAGTCATCGTTACAGTTACTTCGCTTGGTTCGTCGTTAGCAGCAGTGTCAGCGGCAGCTGGACCAGCAGCAACAGCAGCAGCTACAACGCCGAATTTTTCTTCGATTGCTTTTACGAGTTCGTTCAGTTCAAGGATTGTTGCTTCTTCGAGATAGGACAGGATTTCGTCCTGAGTCAGTTTAGCCATGTTAAGTTTTCCTCCAATTACGCTGCAGCTTCTTCTGCAGGGGCTTCGCCTGCCTGACCTTTTTTCTCAGCAAGAGCTTTGATGGTCAGAGCAAACTTGATAACAGGTGCATTCAGGGTAGATGCAAATTTTGCGAGCATGCCTTCTTTGTTAGGCAGACCAGCGAGAGTTTTGATTGTTGCTTCGTCTACTACGGCACCGTCTACAATGCCGCTTTTCAGAATCAGCTTGTCGTGAGTTTTTGCGAAATCAGCGAGGACGCGAGCAGGAGCTACCTGATCGTGGCCGAATGCGAGTGCGTTCGGTCCTTTGAGTGCAGCATCCAGACCGTCGAGGCCAAGCTGTTCAACAGCGCGCTGAGCGATGGTGTTTTTGTAAACCTTCATCTCAACGTTTTCGTTGCGGAGAGCATGTCGGAGTTCTGTGATCTCCGCTACGGTAAGTCCGCGATACTCAACTACGACAACAGAGCTAGAATCAGAAATCTTTTTCGAGAGCTCAGCAACATCAGCTTCCTTTTGAGCAAGGACATCTTTGTTCATGAGTTTTCCTCTGCTTTCTGTATATTGCATCAATATTCAAAGATAAAGCCCGCGCGTGCGGGCTTGAATGGCATATGAAAATAATGCTCTTCAATCCCTCGGTAACATGATTAAGCTTTCGCCGTTACTGTCTTTGGAATATTGAAACAATCAAATATTACGGTTGAAGATTGCGCTTGTCAATTACTTCATTTCAACATGGATACCAGGACCCATAGTTGTGGAAAGAACAAGGTTCTTCATGTAAGTGCCTTTAACTTTGGATGGACGAGCTTTTTTGATTACTTCGTAAACTGCGTTGAAGTTTTCAACGAGCTTGTCGTTGTCAAAGGATACTTTTCCGATCAGTACGTTGATGTTGCCGGCTTTGTCAACACGGTAAGTGATTTTACCTTTTTTAACTTCGTTAACAGCGTTAGCAATATCCATCGTTACTGTACCGGTTTTTGGGTTAGGCATCAGACCTTTAGGTCCGAGTACGCGTCCCAGACGGCCCAGTTTACCCATCATGTTCGGAGTGGCGATAAGAACATCAAAATCGAACCATCCGCCCTGGATTTTCTGGATCAGTTCGTCAGAGCCTACAAAATCCGCACCGGCATCCTCAGCTTCTTTTGCTTTGTCGCCTTCAGCAACAACAGCAACGACCTGGGATTTGCCAGTTCCGTTCGGGAGAACCATTGCGCCGCGGATCTGCTGGTCAGCATGACGCGGGTCAACGTTCAGGTTGAAAGATACTTCAACTGTTTCGTCGAATTTAGCGGAGCTGGCTTTTTTAGCCAGATCAACAGCTTCTTCAACGGTATATACTTTAGAGCGATCGATCTGATCTTTCGCTGCCGCATAGCGTTTACTTACTTTTGCCATTGGTCTTCCTCCTTATCCTTCGTATCCTGTAACTTTGATACCCATGTTCTTTGCAGTACCGGCAATGATCTTCATAGCAGCTTCAATGTCGTTAGCGTTCAGATCGGGCATTTTGTATTCAGCAATTTCTTTAAGCTGGTCAACAGTGATTGTTCCAGCAGTCTGTTTCTGGTCGCCGCTTGCTTTTGCAACGCCTGCTGCCTTTTTAATCATCTGAGCAGCCGGAGTTGTTTTCAGCACGAAGTCAAAGCTCTTGTCTTCGTAAGCAGTGATCACAACAGGCACGATATCGCCGCGGCGTTCTTTGGTTGCATCGTTAAATGCAGAGCAGAACTGCGGCATGTTGATTCCAACACCTGCGAGGCCTGGACCTGGTTTGGCTCCGCCAGCAGGGAACTGGAGTTTTACAACTTTGGTAATCTTTTTCTTTTTCTTAGCCATAAGACTCTCCTCCTGTATTGGTCTTATGCAGTGGTTTACGGACACGAAAGACGCGTCCTCCCACGCATGCCTTGAACATATTACTCGGAAAGAACCTTTTTTGCAATCGATAGAAATGGGAAAAGAGTGTGAAAAAGCGTCAAAATCCCCCATAGATAGGGCAAGTTCGATGCTTTCAAATACGTCAGTATCCCAGATCTGGATCACACTGCCATTCTGCAGAGTTTGTATTATATAAAAAAACTCCGGGATCTACCCGGAGGAATTTTCAATGGTGACGCGTACGGGATTCGAACCCGTGAATGTATGCGTGAAAGGCATATGAGTTAACCGTTTCTCCAACGCGCCGTTTGCTTTTTTGCCTCGATCGGCTTCGTTATAATATCACAATCCAATGCATTTGCAACTAAAAAAGAAAAAATATTTTAAGCACAAAAAAAACCCGGATATCTCCGGGTGAATTTTCTATGGTGACGCGTACGGGATTCGAACCCGTGAATGTATGCGTGAAAGGCATATGAGTTAACCGTTTCTCCAACGCGCCGTCGTCTTAGTGCTTAATCATAATATCATCTGTTCTATAGAATGCAAATAAAATGTACTCTTCAAAAATAAAAATTTAAGGCCTTCAAATTCTATCAGTTTTTGATATACTTTGACTTGTACGGGGTGTTAGCTCAGTTGGGAGAGCGCTTGCTTCGCATGCAAGAGGTCAGGGGTTCGAATCCCCTACGCTCCACCACCGAAAACAAAAGGGCTGCAACAGATCAACTGTTGCAGCCCTTTTTGATTTTGCTCTTCTGTAAACACACGGATAACGGTCCATACAACCATTTCGGATCATAACCGATAATGTCACACCCAAATCAGAAATAACCGTATTGCACATCGACATCTCACAGATGAATTGATAAGAACGCCTGTTGATGCAGTTTTCAACAAATTTCATTTTAGGATGATTTTATTTGCAGGATAACCTCCCCCAATGCGGGGACAACGTATGTATAGACAAGCAAACAAACAAGTGAACGGGATCACCACCGCGGATGCGGGGACAACGTAATGTTTTACTTTACATTTTATGCGTTTCCAGGATCACCCCCGCGGATGCGGGGACAACTCAGACGGGCGATTTAAAGCCTGCAATACTTACGGATCACCCCCGCGGATGCGGGGACAACTTTGCTCATGTCCCACCGAACGCCGCCGGAGGATCACCCCCGCGGATGCGGGGACAACTATACGAGTTATCCGCGTAAGATTTGTTAGTTGGGATCACCCTCGCGGATGCGGGGACAACTTGTTATCAAAGTACAAGGTATTTTGATACGTAGGATCACCCCCGCGGATGCGGGGACAACCCGCTCGTTTTTGAGCGAAAGTCTTTTTGGCTGGGATCACCCCCGCGGATGCGGGGACAACCTGAAAGGCGGACTTAGCTGCCGTCAGTTCATCGGATCACCCCCGCGGATGCGGGGACAACGTTCTATTCAGCGCATCGGTCAAGTCGATCACGGGATCACCCCCGCGGATGCGGGGACAACGATTCGAGGGAAAGAATAGCCTTTTTGGCCGTAGGATCACCCCCGCGGATGCGGGGACAACAATAAATTTACCGCCGATATACTTTGCTGCCTGGGATCACCCCCGCGGATGCGGGGACAACCTTCACAGCGTCATTCGGAGTCAGCCCTAAAGAGGATCACCCCCGCGGATGCGGGGACAACAGCCTGTAAGCCCGTTGAAGTTAAAGGGCAGGTGGATCACCCCCGCGGATGCGGGGACAACATGTAGTTGCGCGTCATCCATGGAGCGCCTGAGGGATCACCCCCGCGGATGCGGGGACAACCTATCCCTGCTGCATGCGCTATCCATGCTTACGGGATCACCCCCGCGGATGCGGGGACAACGTCCAGAACCTGATAGGAGTTGACGTATCCTAAGGATCACCCCCGCGGATGCGGGGACAACGATTCTATTTCCTTTCATTCGGGTAGTTTCCCGGGATCACCCCCGCGGATGCGGGGACAACCGGCCGGTTATCATCCGGCCCTCGTCAGATGGGGGATCACCCCCGCGGATGCGGGGACAACCCCTGTACGAGCATCCAATTAGCGACACGCTCGGGATCACCCCCGCGGATGCGGGGACAACCTGCTGCTTTGCCAGATTTACCGTTTCCCTATAGGATCACCCCCGCGGATGCGGGGACAACCTACAAAGAACGCGTCAAATGGATGTTCAAGTAGGATCACCCCCGCGGATGCGGGGACAACTCATTTAGCTGTTCTAGCAGCTTTTGGCCTTCCGGATCACCCCCGCGGATGCGGGGACAACTCTTTCCCGTTTCAGAACGTTTGATGTTGTCGAGGATCACCCCCGCGGATGCGGGGACAACGACAGCGCCGATGTCGTGCTCGTGCTGGTCAGGGGATCACCCCCGCGGATGCGGGGACAACTACTTGAAGCGATTTTCAAGGAAGTTCTGAAAAGGATCACCCCCGCGGATGCGG
>NZ_CAPAEZ010000023.1:0-34132 GCF_948576815.1 uncultured Allobaculum sp. | reverse complement strand
CCGAACAAAGGGTTCTCTCTAATTATCGTGTCCTTGACATGGGGTACACTTCAAAGATAAATTATCAGAACTGAGGTATAAAAAATAGTGACAACTTTTCAACCGATATTCGGGAGAAAATGGCCACTTTTAAACTAACAAATACACCTGCCACAGGGAGGTTTTGGTTTATTTGGCATATATGTACTCCCAGGTGTATCCACCAGATGTCGCGAGGACTCCTCGGCAGCATTTTCTGATGCCTTCACGGGAACAACCCGTCTTCCGGGAAACCTCCGTGCAGTCTTCATAGACCACTCCGGTTTCCACACATCACACTGGACGGGGAGTGCCAAGCCAGTCCGAGCGCAGTTCATTGGCGACCTGATAGGCAAAAGCGCCATCAAGGATGCTGCAGCGAACTGTTCCATCTGGTTTGATGACTTCCTGGAACTCTCCTCGTTTCGAACGCTCCGATCTGCCATCCGGTCAGCTCCAGAAAAAACGCCCAGAGGAAGAAAGTCATATTTGCGTAGCGCGCTCGGCTGCCTATCTTATCTCTGTAGAATTTATTACGCAGGATCCATGAGAAATGAATCCCCCGTTTCATGACTCAAGGGTGGCGGTTCGCTTGCGTACCGCCATGAATGAAAAAAGAGCTGTCGTATACATACAGCTCATAAAACAGGACCGTTGGAGTCTGGCCGGCATTCCGGTCGATCAGACCATGAATGATTGATTGAACGAGTGACTTCAGCAGGAGGACCGAATGATATACGCATCGACCGAACAGCCGGTAATCCGATCATCCAAAGCGGCCGGTGACGTAGTCTTTGGTTTTCTGCTGGGAGGGATGAGTAAACAGGGTTTTCGAATCGCCGAACTCGACCATTTCGCCCTGGTAGAAGAATGCGGTCTGATCGGCAATCCGCATCGCCTGCTGGAGATTGTGCGTGACCATGATGATGGTATAGCGTTCTTTCAGCCGCAGGCAGAGCTCTTCAATGCGCTCTACGGAAATCGGATCCAGCGCGCTCGTCGGCTCATCCATCAGAAGAATCTCCGGTTCAGCCGCCAGAGCGCGGGCAATGCACAGGCGCTGCTGCTGTCCGCCCGAGAGGGAGAGAGCGCTCTTTTTCAGATTGTCCTTGACCTCGTCATACAAAGAGGCCTGCTTTAGAGCGTCGACGACAATCTCTTCCAGACGGGTCCGGTTTTTGATCCCGGCTGTCCGGGGGCCGTAGGCCACGTTGTCAAAAATGCTCATATCAAACGGATTGGGTTTCTGGAAGACCATGCCCACGCGCTTGCGCAGCCGGTTGACATTGATCTTTCCGCTGATGTCTTCCTCTTCCAGAAAGATCTGTCCTTTGACCTGGCAGTGCACGATCAGATCGTTCATCCGGTTGAGACAGCGAAGAAAGGTTGACTTGCCGCAGCCGCTCGGACCGATGAGTGCGGTAATCGAGTTGCGGGGAATCTCCATGGAGACAGAATGCAGGGCCTGCTGGGGGCCATAAAAGACACTGACATCCTGCGCTTTGAGAACAATAGGACTGGACTGGTTCATGCGATCGATCCTTTCGTCATTTTCTTGCAGATGAGCATCTGCCCAAGGTTCATGATAATACACAGGACAAGCAGAACCACCGCGACAGCGGAAGCTTGCGGCATATAGAGACCTTCATTGAGCAGTTTGTACATATGAACGGAGAGCGTAGCGCCAGGGCTCATCAGATCAAAGGCCGGTTTGGCCAGCGTGCCAGCCGTATAGATCAGCGCAGCCGATTCGCCCGCAATACGTCCGGAGGCTAACAGGATACCGGAGAAGATACCGCCGGCCGCCTGAGGCAGAAGGACTTTAAAGATCGTACGCAGCTTTCCGGCACCTAAGGCATAGCTGGCTTCGCGCATCGAATCCGGCACAGCCCGCAGGGCTTCCTGGGCGGTGCGCAGAACGAGCGGCAGGACAAGAACGGCGAGCGTCAGCACGCCGGAGAGCAGCGAGAGACCAAGATGCATCCGGGTCACAAAGAGAAGCATGCCGAAAAGACCAAAGACAATCGATGGAATGCCGGCGAGTGTTTCGGCAGCCACACTGACCAGCGAAACAAATCGAGATTCTCTGGGGGCATATTCTTCCAGATAGACTGCTGCACCGATGCCGATCGGCAAAGAGACGGCCAGGGTAAGGACAGTTATTAAAACCGTATTGATAATAGCCGGCATCATCGACACATTGTCGGTGGTGTAGGTCCAGGCAAACAGCGAAGCGCTGAGATTCGGTACGCCGGTAAACAGAATGTAGATGACCATGGATGCCATGATCAGAAAGCCGGCGCCCGCGTAGAGCCAGGTCAGCGCACGGAGGATCAGACCGGAAACATCGGCTTTCCCCTCACTGAGCGGAAGCGGCTTTTTCTGTTCTTTTGCCGGAACAGACGGACGAGGGATGTCAAACTGTCCAGCCGGCAGAGCGAGGGTGCTGCTGCTCTGTGCGGTATACTCCTGGATCGATGGACTGGCCGGAAGGCGTTTGATGGTAGCCTGCACCGGCCGTTTGACGGAATGAGCAGAGCGGATAGAAGATCCGGATGATCCGGATGAGCGGGCAGACAGAGAGGACAAGGGTATATTCATGATCTGCACTCCTTTTTCTTCAGAGACATAAAGCAGAGGTTGATGCCAAGAATCAGTACAAACAGGACCGCTCCCATAGCGATCAGCGCTTCACGGTGCAGACCGCTCGCATAGGACATTTCCAGAACAATGCCGGTGGTCAGTGTCCGGACCGGACTGAGCAGACTGTCAGGCAGAACAGCCGCATTGCCGGCGACCATAATAACCGCCATCGTTTCTCCGACCGCACGGCCAATTCCCAGGACAATCGCACTCAGAATGCCTGAGGCCGCAGCCGGCAGACAGACGAAGAAGACCGTATGGTCATGGCTTGCACCTAAGGCCCGGCTGCCGTCATAGACGGCCGGATCGACTTTTTTCAGCGCGCTTTCGCTGAGTGAAACGATTGTGGGCAGGATCATCATGGCCAGAAGCACCGACGCGCACAGGATGCCTTTGCCCGATGCCGATCCGGTCCATTTCTGAATCAGAGGGACCAGGACCGTCAGGCCGAAGAAGCCGTAGACAATACTCGGAATACCGGCCAGGAGGCTGATCGCAAACCGGAACGGTTCATACAGTTTCTTCGGGCAGTAATAAGCCAGAAAGACGGCACACAGGACCCCAAGCGGTACGCCCAGGATAAGTGCTCCAGCACTCATATAGAGCGTGCCGGCGACCATACTCAGGATGCCAAACCGGTTTTCACTTGGTGCCCAGTCCGACGAGAAGAGAAAATTGACAGGGCCGATTTTCGCGATCGCCGGCAGGGCGGTTGAGAAGAGAAACCAGCAGATCAGAAAGACGCACAGAATCGAAGCCGCAGCACAGGCGGCAAAGACATACTTCATTCCGGTTTCCCGTTTTGCATTGCTCATAAAAGACTCTCCTTGTCTGCGGATTTACTTGGATTCAAGAGCACTCCAGTCCTCGATTTTGCCGGAATAGACCTCTTTGACCTGATCGGCGCTCAAGGAGTCCACCGTATTGGACGGATTGACGATCACTGCGATGCCGTCTCTGGCAATGACGATACTTTTCAGACCCTGGCTTTCTTCTTCCGGCTTGAGCTCTCGCGAGAGCATGCCAAGATCATAGACGCCTTCGGCTGTGCTCGATGCACCGGTAGTGGAATCGGTCTGCATAACCGCGATCTGTGCATCCGGATTCAGAGACTGGTACGCTTCGGCGAGTTTTTCCATAACCGGGGTAACCGAAGACGATCCGCCTACAGTCATTTCTCCCGACATGCCGGCTGCGGTGTAAACGCCATCCGCTTCAACCGGAACATAGCCGGCCTCGCTGATGACCGCCTGGCCGTCTTCGGACAGCAGGAACTTTTCAAAGTCTGCGGCAAGCGGATTGTCGCTACCCTCTTTCTGGACGACCAGGAACGGACGGCTGACCGTGTAGGTCCCGTCAATGACGGTATCGACCGAAGGAACTACGCCGTCGATCGAGACGGCTTTGACCGAATCGTTCAGGCTGCCCAGTGAGATGTAGCCGATCGCACTCGGGTTCTGCGCGACAGTAGTAAGCATGACCGCTGTCGAGTTGGTGACTTCCGCATCGGCTCGTGTCAGATCTTCGCCGTTTTCTTCCAGTTTGAACAGCTCGGTGAACGCGCCGCGTGTTCCGCTGCCGTCTTCCCTGGTCAGGACCGCAATGGCAGCCGGAGTGTTCTGGGTGCTGCTGCCGCCACTGGAAGCATTACTCCCCGTGCTGTTCGAAGAGCAAGCCGCCAGATTCAGGGCGGCAGCCGCCGCAGCGGCGGTAAGAATGGATTTGAAGGTTGTTTTCATCGTTTTGCCTCTTTTCATTTCTATCTTTTCTGAAGACGGCTTCAGTATAGCAATGCCGTGTAAAGAAGCAGAAAGACGGATGTAAAGTCCTGGATAAATCGAAGCAAAGAAAAAGGCGAAGAATTCCGGAATGCGGAACGCTTCGCCTGTCGGTTGAAAATCATGATAGATAAAGCTGTTTTGAACGGCCAGGTCGACATTGATCAGCCGCAGCCGTCCTGCCGGGCAGACCGTACAGACCGCCTGAAGAACAGCAGGCAGCCTGAAAGCCTTTTTAGTTCGTCCCCGTATCGACAGTTTCTTCAGCACTCCCCTTCAAAGACCGCCCACAGACATGCAGCTTGTAAAGTTCTGATTAAAGAGAGCAGAAAACCGGTGCTGAATTTACAGGAAGGTAAAAACAGCACCCGGATTTTTCATGAATCTGCATTTATTGGATCATCAGAGCCGATGCCGATCGGATTTCCGGTTTGGGCGGATGGTACTCCTTGCAGATGAACTGGCCAGGACTCTGGACCGGTGCATTCTTCGGCTCCTCTTGCAGGGCTTTGATCGTGTAAAAAACAAAGACTGTACCCCAGACCATATCCATATAGACAGCAATAGTGCTCAAAGCAGAAAACGCGAACGCGCGGGTATATCCATACTTCACCATACTGATCAGCTCCGAAAAGGAAGATACGCTGGTGATATCAAGAGCGAAGTATTCCCTGGCCTGATTCCGCTCAATCCAGGCTCTGAAAAACTCTCTTTGCCTGGCTGGATTCAAAACAGGAAGGAGTTCACTGATGTGCTGAGATGAGAGCGGCTGCCCAGGACAGGTTGTGTTGTGGACCGACCAGCGCTCCGCCCGATAGAGCGGTCTGCCTTCTTTGCACAGGTACTGACAGCAGGTCATGATATAGGGCCATTCGACTGGAAAAACATCCTGAAGGCACTGAAGTAATCCAGATTCCTGGGCGGATGCGGATTTGTTTATAAACAGATAATTTCCAGTCTTTTTAGCCGAATATTGGGACGACTGCTCAGGGTTAGTGACGGACGTTCTGTTTTTCGAACGAGGGCGGTCAGGGACCAGTTCGCCGGTGATTTCATCGATGTGGCCAATGCAGCTCCGGTGAGAATCCGGCTTCTTCGTTTTTAACCCGAATGGACGTGTGCGCCGGCAGCGCGCTTCGCTCAGCTCTAGAAGATGAAGGGGCTCCTTCCTCCCATTACCTCACTCGCGGTCCATCGTTTTACAGAGCGATGGTCGACAAAGTGATGGTCTACAAGGAGAGTGTAAGGTTTTTTGTGTAAATTCCATCAAGGCTTTTGCCTGATACAATCCGTTCAAAGCCAGACGAATCTATACAAGGAGACCTTTTATGCCACGTAAAGCCAAAGCTGCACCTACAGTTCAGGAACAAATTGCTTCTACCATCATTAAGGAATATCAGCCACAGTCGTTTCAGGAAGCCTCTGACATCATCAAATCGATCTTCGGTCCTGTGCTGGAACAGATGTTCCAGGGAGAGCTGGATTCGCATCTGGGTTATACCAGTGGGTCACACGCCAAGAAAACGACTGAGAATCGCCGCAACGGCTATTCTGAAAAGACCGTGAAATCTTCCCAGGGCGAACTGGATCTGCGTGTTCCTCGTGATCGCCTCGGAACATTTGAGCCACAGGCTGTCCCTAAAGGCAGCAGGGATATCTCCGATATCGAGAATAAGATCCTGCGCATGTATGGGCAGGGAATGTCACAGCGCGACATCTCCGCTATCATTCAGGACATCTATGGCTTTTCGGTCTCTGCGGATACGATCTCAAACATCACAGACCGCGTTTACCCTGTCGTCGATGAATGGCGCAATCGTCCCCTGAAGCAGTGCTATCCCTTCGTCTTTGTAGATTGCCTTTATGTGTCAGTAAAAACTGAACGTGGTGCAAAAGAACAGGCTGTATATGTCGTCTTAGGCTATGACACCGAAGGCCATAAAGACATCCTTGGCATCTGGATTGGCGAAAGCGAATCCAAACACTTCTGGATGCAGATTTTTGACGAGCTGAAGATCCGAGGCGTAGAAGATATCTTCTTCCTGTCCATGGATGGAGTTAGAGGTCTTGAAGGCGGAGCCAAAGCTGTATTCCCGAATGTGATTGTGCAGTGGTGTATTGTCCATTTGCTTCGTAATTCATTAAAATATATTCCTGCAAAAGAAAGAGCTAGTTTCTGTAAGGACATTAAGAAAGTCTATAGCGCTCTGAACGCTAAGGAAGCAGAGGCGGCTTTCGAGGAATTCAAGGAGAAATGGAGCGGCTTTCATGGCGCTGTAAACGTCTGGGAACGAAACTTTCATCATGTGCTGCAGCTGTTTAACTACGGCAGCGCAGTCAGAAAGATAATGTATACAACCAATGCGATCGAGTCGGTCAACTCAAGCCTGCGAAAAGTAACGAAAAAGGGCTCGTTCCCAAGCGAAGATTCGGTTTATAAAGCCCTGTATCTGCGTATCGTAGAGCTTGAGAAGAAGTGGCGGGGACGGACAGTACCGAACTGGTCAATCGTCCGGAATCAGCTTCTGTGTGAAGAGGGGCTGAGCGCCAGATTGGAGAAATACTCAGCCAAGTAAGAATCAGATCGAGGAGCCGCTCATGAAATTTTCTTCCGCTTAAACCCTTTACAGCGGGTCCCCGCTCCCCCTGCACCCCCTAAAGACGTCCCCGCCGTCGAAAAAATGCCACCCTGGCAGGGACGTCACAAGTCTAGCAGGGGGGGCGCCCGCTATAAAGGGCCGCTTCAGAAATTTTCAATCGCTCACCATTCAGTGAAGTGTTTTGGTTCTTCGGCACGAGCAAATGTTTCAACAACTAAAAAACGAATTTACACAAAGGATTTGACATACCCCCTGCCCTGGGGACGTCGAGGCTGCACTCCTTGAGCCGTATGAGATCATCCGGAAGACGGGAAACGGAAAAGGAAAGTAAAAAATCGGGATGGCGCAGGGGACAAACGCAGCAAAAACGCCGCAGGCAAAGGGAAATGAGAAAAAAATAGCACCATTTTCAAAAAAGGGGTGACGGAATGTAAGCGCTGTCCTATCTTGTGCTTGTAAGGTGTTATCGAAAGAGCATCACTTACGCAGGGTGTATTATCACAATTCAGATAAACAAGACCTGAAAGCTCGATTTAAAGAAACAAATCCGTATGGATGTCTCCAGGCGAGAAGTATTTTTCATCGTCTGCAAGGTTTCTTTAGACTGGTTTTCAGGTCTTTTTGTCTCCTGCCGTGATGCGCTTTCGATAGCGGAAATCCACTTTGCGTAAGTCGTGCTCGTTCGCACAGAAGCCGACAGGCAAGTGGAGATAAACATGAAAAAGAGAAAAATGAATGCAATTCGACTGGCTCTTGCGGTATCGATGGTCCCCGGAGCGATGGGTGTAAGCGCAGCGGCGGCGATGCCCGTTCTTGCACAGGGCAATGACGAGGCAGTCAGCTTCCCGGAAGTCTACTCCCGGGATCTGGTCATGCCGATGACGGATGATGCAGAAATCAGCAAAAAAGTAGACGCTCTGGTCAAAACCATGACCCGCGAAGAAAAATTCGCGTTCATGGGCAGCAACGGAACAGGCAATGAGGGAAATGCCGGTGCTCTTGTGGGCTGCCCGCGTCTGGGCGTGCCGACCATCAAAATGTACGACGGTCCGGCTGGACTGCTGTATACGGAAGATACAACCAACCCGCCGCAGGAACAGATGCTCGCCGCAACATGGAGCGAAGAAATGGCCCGCCTCTACGGTGAAGTCGTTTCCAGAGAAAATCAGGCGATCGGCGGATCCATGATGCTTTCCGCGCAGCTCGACATTCAGCGGCAGCCGCAGTTCGCCCGTACAAAAGACCAGCTTGGCGAAGATTCGACGCCGCTGTCCGCTCTCGCGGACGATCTGGTCGAAGGCATGACCAGCGAAGGCGGCATCGCCGTCCTGAAACATTACGGTGCGTTTGCACAGAACGCGAACCCGGGATCCAACACGAACGTAGAAGTGGATGAACAGACGCTTCATGAAACGTATCTGGCTGGATTCGAATCCGCCGTTCGCAGCGATGCGGCTATTGGCGTGATGTCTTCCTATAACAAGGACCGCAGCGGAAACGTCTTCCAACTCAGAAAACCAGTAAGGAACGCTTCATAAAGCACCCCCGCAGATCTACGGCCAATGCAGCCGTGAATCTGCGGGGGGTTGTATGTTAGATATCTTATTCTTGCAGATCAATATCTGAGAATAAGGCGTATTCGTCCAAAAAGCTAAGCGGCTTGGCCTGGGCAAAGGCGTTCAAGAAAGGCTATTGGAGAGAAGCCTGTCTGTCTGGTTTCAGAGATTTTGAGAGATCCTTTCGGCTCTTCTGAAGTACTCTCGCGCTTCTTCAGGCAGGTTCATCTTTCTGCAGACATAACACAGATTGTTCAGGGTTATGGCCAGAATACGGAGCACAGGCGGGGCGACAAATTCATCCGCAAGCTGCTGCCGGATTTCCAAAGATCTTAGAAAGCAGGCTCGTGCTTCTTCAAACTGACTGGACGCGGAACATACGATACCGAGACTTTCCAAAGAGCAGGAGAGCTTGTATAAGCCCGCCGGCTCAGGACACTGTTCGACAAGCTGCTGTCGGATTTCGACAGATTTTAAGCAAAACGCATAGGCCTCTTCCAGCTGATTCATTTCGCTGCAAAGCCGCCCCGCCTTCCGCAAAGCGGCGGCTAGAAGGTTCAGGGGAACAGGAAATGGATATGGGTTTGCGATCTCCTGCCTGAGTTTTACCGATTTTAAGAGATACTCCAGAGAAAGATTCAATTGATTCAATTCCTCATAAAGATCTCCTAAATTTTCGAAAGCGTCAGCCAGATTGAGCTGTGTTTGGGGTATTGCATGATCGTCTGCCAGTCCTTGCCGGATTTTTACAGCGTTTAGCAAATACGCTTTCGCCTCTTCCAGCTCGTTCATTTCTTTGCACACAAGACCAAGGCTTTCGAAAGCGACGGACAGATCGTACAGTCTTGCCGGCACGGAGCCATCCTTGGCGAGCTGCTGCCGGATTTCCAGAACGTTCAGGAACTGTTCTTTGGCCAGTTCGAGCTGGTTTCGATCTTTGTAAAGGTTTCCCAGGTTTTGAAAAGCGGCAGACAGATCGCGCCGTATGTGCAGCGATGGCTGCGACTCGTCAAGCTGTTTGAGAATCTCCAAAGACTTTAAGAAAAATTTCTCTGCCGTTTCCAGATTTTTCCTGTCTTTGAAAAGACATCCGAGATTTTGAAAAGCGATGGATAGATCGCGCTGTGTCTGCGGGGTTGGGTGAAGCCTGGCAAGCTGCAGGCGAATCTTCGAAGAGTTATAGAAAAAACGGTATGCCTGATCCAGCTGATGCATATTGTTGGAAAGATACCCCAGATTATCGTAAGCGATGGACAGATCTTTCAGGATTTGCGGCGTTGGCTGTGACTCGGAAAGCTGCAGCTGGATTTTCAAAGACTGAAGGAAAAAATCGTACGCATCTTTCATCTGCCACTTGTCCATGCAAAGCCATCCCATCTTTTCCAGAGAAAGGCTTAGATTTTGCTGGAGCGGCGGCGCCGGGTGGAGCTTTACGAGATGCTGATTGATTTCCAAAGCTTCTCGCAAATACTCTTCTGCTTCTTCGAGCTGGTTGAGGTCGTGACAGAGAGACCCCATTTTGTCCAGAGAAATGGAGTAATCCCGCAGCGTTATGCTCGTTGGCTGAGACTCGGCAAGTTCCTGTCGGATTTCAAGAGCGCTTAAGAAATATCCTCGTGCCTCTTTCAGCTGATCCGCCGCCGTGCAGACAATCCCGAGCGTATCCAGCACATCGGCTAGATTTTGCAATGTGCGCAAGGAGGACTGAGCTGCGACAAGACGCTGTTCGATTTCTAGAGCGGTTAAAACATCCTCTTTCGCTTCTTCCAGGCGGTTCTGTTTAAACAGAACCCTGCCAAGACCTTTAAGCACAAAGCAATGACATTCCATATAGTAAGCGGCCTGTTTCCCCGTTAATGGATGTATTCTGGACAAATCAGCATTGCGGGAATCCAGGTCCTGACCTGTCGGAAGCTTGTCCTCGATGAACGACAGCGCTCTGGAATAGTACGTCTGCGCTTCCTCAAGCTGGAAATTTTCCTCTAGAAACGAAGCAGCGAAGGATAAGGAAATTTCGTCTTCTTTGATTTGGGCATTCTTTTTTGCCCAGTGAACGGCTTTGCTTAAATCGACGGACGTTCCGCGACCGTAGAAATAAATGGTCATCAGCTCCTGAATTGCGGGAAGATAGTTTTGTGAAGCCGCCTGCTCGATCCGATCAATCCCTTTTTCGTAATCGATTTCTACATCGATTCCCTGTGTATAGGCTAGACCGATCCTATAGAGATGGCGGGGATCTTCATCCAGAGAAGATCGCATAGCCGCACTGAGCTGGTCTTTAAGAACCGCTGAATCCATCGCATACAGGCTTGTCAATTCCGGGAAAGGTCCCTTCAGCTGTTCCAGAGAAATATCTTCCCCCTGCATTTGAACCGGAACGATCGTTTTCTTCAGTTTCCGCGCTTCTGGATACTCAATTGCCTGAACATAGTTCGGTTCCAAAACCAGGCTGGAGGTCACGGCCATGGTAAACAGGCAGCTTTTTTCCAGCGCACGATGAATATAAGCGTTAAAGTCTTCGCCAGGAGACAGAAATTCGTCATACCAGATGGCGGTGTCCGCAAACTGCGGATCCTGGTGTATGAGCTTCATCAGCTCCTGCGCCTTTTTCCGGTCCTTCTTTCTGTAGCTTAAGAAAATGTATTTAAAAAATTCGCTGCGTATTTCTTCGATTTGCTCTTTGTTCAGGAAAAATGAATCCATGAATTTTCTCAGTTTCGTTTCATAGGAGATTTCACTTGGATCCGACGAATACAGACAGAGTGCCTGAAGCGATCCGCATTTTTGATTAAAGGCGTCCGCCAGATTCTGATCGGTCAGAATCGGCAGAAACGGAATATGTCTGTCGCAGACCGTCTGAAAAACTTTGGAAAAGGCCACACAGTCCTTGAACAGAAAATTGTAAGTAATCGGGATGACGATCAGATTCATCTGGGACAGGTCGAAATCGAAGTTCTCCAGATCTTCGGGATGCTCGGGATCCGGATCATAGAAAATGATGCATTCCCCCGTCTGAAACAGATCATTGGAAAGACGATCAAAATAAAGTGCAAAATCATCGTGGTGGGCAGAGATGTAGATTTTTGGCCGATATTCGATGGCACCAGAGAAATTCTGTTCAGATTTCATAGAGCTTCCCTTTCTAGGCGGCTGTTTTCGATAACCGCTCTGGAATAGGTGCGGAGGTTGAACCGCACTTTTTCGCTTTGTCAGAACGAAGGAAGACGAGCTGCTTGCCTGAGTGTTTTTCGAGCAGTACGAGTTTAACGCTGGAAATACCATTGAACTCTATCGGTACAATACCCGTTTCGGTATAACCGTGTTTGTCGTACATGGCTTTGGCGGCCGTGTTCTTTTCGTTTGTATCAAGTGAAGCTCACCACATCCATGCTCGATCGCATCCCTGGCGGTCGCTGGAGCTGGATGGGCGCCTCGAATCCATCCGGTTTTCCGCCTCTGTTCTTCTTGGGCAGTATGTATTTCTTCGTATATTTTTTCGACTGCATCGAGATCCTCTGGAAACGGCTTTTCTGATTTTCATGGAGCTGCCATCGATTTCTTTTTCTGTGGGGATTATCTCTTTTGACTGTGCAGCCGATCAAGAATGGTTCAGAACGTTCTGAATTCGAAAAGAAAAGTGTTCGGTTTTAGACAAAGGGGAAGAGACGAATCTGTTCCGCATTTCGATTCCCGACAAAGGATTGAAATGAATTTCGCCCCAGCTTGGCAGCCTGAGTTCGCATTGTGATCTGTGAATGCCGCTAAGAAAAAGTTTGCTCATAATTTGGAGGCCGGAGTTTATGCACAGCCAGATTGTCACGTTTTCAAAAGGGAGAAAACATATTTCCGGCTCGCTGTAAAATAGAAGCAGAATAAGCGAGAGGAAAATATATGGCTGTTAAAGATAGAGAACCAGCAGAACGGAAAGAAACGCCTGCGGAGGAGATCCGGGAAGGAATCATGGGGTTCACCAATACGGATCGGGGCAAGGCGCGGTCTTCTTTTTCGATCGAAAAGGAGATGCGGCCAGAAGGTGCTTTTGTAAGAGAGGCGTGCGTCAATGTCCCAAGATCGGATTCCGTACATCGAAACAGGATTCATGAAACCGGCAAGGACAGCTAGGAATGCCATCCTTGCGCAAACCAGAATCTGACCTTTAAGGCTGCAAAAGAGGAATTTGCACGCAGAAATGTGAAGTTCGATGCCACGCAGAGGCGGACTTTGAAGCTTACCGATCCGAACGGCCTTTTCACCAATCTCGGTCTGCTTCTTTCCGATCAGTGTGAACATACGATTCACATGGGTGTCTTTCAGGGCGTTACCAGTGCGATCGCCAGAGATCGACGCGAGTTTGGAGGATCCCTGTGCCAGCAGATGAACGATGCGTATGCATTTCTCGATTTTTGTAACCAGACGCATTCGACCTTTGAAAAGCTGCTGCGCATCGATGTACGGGAGTATCCGGAAGCTGCACTTCAAGAAGCGCTTTTGAGTCTGATCGTTCACCGCGACTATACCTTCAGCCCCAGATCCTTCATTCGCATGTACGAGGATCGAATTGAATTTCTGTCTGTTGACAGTATGATGCCAGGGATTGAGCAAAAGATATTCTGAACGGCTTTTCCATCTGCCAAAATCCAAAACTCGCCGATGTTTTTGACCAGCTTCAGCTGTCTGAGGGCTGCAAAACGGGAATGGAAAAAAATCATGGAAGCGTATCAGCCGTTTGATAAAAAGCCGTCTGTGATGACGACGAAAAAACCGTTCAAGCTCATCTTGCCAAATGTGAATTTCCAATCGTGACGATACGGAAAAGACAAAATGCCGGCAGATCAATCCGGTTTAAGTGGACGTACGTTCGTGTACGGGAAGGCAAAGGATCCGATCTCTTCGTTTTTGCCGGCTCGGGAATCCGTTTAGGCGTGGCGAAAAATGAAAAAAGAAGGAAACAGAATCCCTGTATCGATTTTGCCTGTCAAAGCCGTATTCGAAGCAGAGGTTCTGTTTTTGTGCAGAGGGGAAACGGCCTTAAAAGCGGGCGCTTTGAATCAGGCGATCTAGCCCTTTCCTATCAGGAAGAGGATTTTTCGAGTTTTTTGATTCGCGTTTGGATCTGGCTAAGCTGTTTGTCGACATTTCGCGAGCGAATGAAGTGCCTTTGAGCCGCATAGATCAGACTAAGGTTTTCCAGATTCGCGGCGAGAGTCTGAAGTGAGGGAAGTGTTTCTTTGACCGCCACATTTCTCTGATCAATTTCGACGGCCTGCTCCATATACTGGCACGCGGCATCTTTGTCTTTTTTCGCCGCAGAAATTCGAGCCAGGCTGTTCAAAAAGGTCGATGCCCAGCTCAGAGTTTCGGGATTCTCGCTCTGCTTAATGCATTTTCGAGCAGTTTCGTACCCTTGTTAACAATAAGATTCGGCGGCATTGAGATGATTCTGTTTTTCGTTTAAATCCGCGAGAATTTGAATGCTGATCAAAACCGAATTACAGGTTTCGGGCGAAGAACTGGCTTCATAGCGCCGCAGATGGAGTAAAAGCGACTCCTGGTATAAATCCTGTGCCTCTTCCAGCATGTTCTGTTTCTTTCGCAGATTTCCCAGATCACTCAGAACCGCAGCCAGATAAAGCAGGGGGGTGTCGGAAGGGGCAAGCTGGACAAGCGTACGAGCGGTTTCGACGGCTTTCATTCCATAATCCGACGCTTGTTTGAGCCATTCCTGATCCTCGTAATGGCTTCGAAGCTGGCTTGCAATCCGAATCAGACGCGTCAGCGACTCCGAATCTGGGAATCGATCTGCGATTTCGTTTTCTGCTTTGTACTCCAGCTCCATGGCTTTCCTCATGGACTCCACACGGTTCAGCTTGTCGTAGTAAGCGGCCAGGACGCCGAGAATCTGAGAATAAAAGTTCAGATTCTCACAGTCATTGCAAAGCTTTACAAGTTCGCCCGCCGCTGCAGCGCACACTTCGCCATAGTAGAGTGCCTGCTCAAAGTCGTGTCTGCTGGTATAAAAACGCCTCAGCTCATTGGCACTGAACGCCAGATCGTGAAGGCTGGACTGGTTTGGCTCAAGTCTGGCAGCCTGTTTTCTTGCTTCAAACGCTTTCTGACGGGCTTCGATGGTTTGTTACATATTATTTTTTCCTCCTTGATAAATTTCGACGAGTTTATCTTGCAGACGGGCCATTGCTTTGGCACACAAAGCCTGCCGGCTGCTGGTGTCTTCAGAAAGCCTTCTACGATCGGAAGGGACATACGGTTCTGACGGATTCACTTGATGCTTTTGCCCAGCCATGCTGTCCAATAAGAAAACCAGGTCATCAAGAAGTCTCAAATCTTCCTGGAAACTTTTCTGCCCCAGGAGGCGCTCCTGAATTTTATAAGCGTTCTGAAAGTGATCAGCGGCTTTTTCGGGCTGACTGTCGCTTCGATAGAGATTGCCTGTCTGTTCTTCGAGAAGTCCCAGGAGGGACAGAAGCTCCCCTTCAGGATTTGGCATTTTGTCTTGGATGAGCTGGATCGCTTCTTTACAGCAGCGCACAGAGTAGCTTATCTCTTCACAACGGACAGGAATGGTCCCCAGCAGACTGAGAAAAAATATGGAATATTGAACAGACAGCAGGGAAGCGTCGGTACGGTTCAGTTTTCTGGCGAGCTTAAGACCTTCTTTGGCATATTCTCTTGCCTGACTGGATTTTGCTTGAATCAGACTGATTTCTGCCAGTTCCCTGAGGCACTTTAGAAGCTGGCTCCAGGCTTCGGATCGGTCTTCTACCAGTTCAAGCTCACGCGCAGTCTGTGTCGCCTGCCATCCTATCTGTTCGGCTTCTTTTCCCATGCCCTCTACTTTGAAAAGTCTGGAAGTGCTTAAAAGAGCATTCAGACGAGCGGTCAGTGTCCTCTGCGTTCTGGCAAGAAGGATTCCTTTCTCGCTGGCTTGCAGAGCCTCCTCGCTGCACACCTGTGCCTCCAGCCAGTCGTGATCCTGTTCAAAAAGTTCTTCCTGCAAAAGCACAACGCGGGTCAGTTGGGAGAGGGTCTCGCCGTTTTCGAGACGGCGGATAGTCTGCCAGGCTATTTGCACCGCCTGGCGTGCATAGGTTCTGGCTTCTGCTCTGCGGTTTTCATGCAGAGATACCTGAGCCATCCCCTCGAGAGCCATCATCAGATCGCTTAAAATTTCTGGCATGTCAATATCCTTTGCCATACGCGCGCAGATCTCGATGGCACGCTGGAAACATTTGGCTGCTGAAGAAGACCGATTCAGTTTCCTGTATAGATTTCCCATATGAAGCAGAGAATGGGAAAGACTCTGCAGCGCCGGTCTGGCGGGAAGGTCATAGACAAGATCGTAATTCATCTGAAGAGCGCGTTTATAGTTTGCCTCTGCCTGCTCTAGATCGTCTTTTTCCAGATCGATGTCGCCGAGCAGATTGAGCAGCGCGGCTTCAAGAGAAATCCAGTCTGTTTTCTGGCGTTCATAAGAGCGGGGCATAGCCTTCTGACCATGATGAAGTGCATTCTTTTCCCGATGAAGAATATGGAGTGCGTCAAGGATGTATTCTTTCGCCTGATCAAACTGACGGTTTTTGAAGGAAAGCTCTGCGCATTTCTGGAAGGCTTCTTCACAGGGATCAAGGGCAGCCAGCCTCTTTGTCCAGAAGATCGCCTCAGGTAAATTGCTCGGAAGACCCAGGCCTTCTTCATAGATGGCGATCAGTTTGCGTATCGCCCGCAATTCATCACGCTGGGCAGCACGCTCAATCATACGCACGCCTTTTTCATAATTGATTTCGACATCGATGCCGTTCAGATACGCCAGACCGAGGCAATAGAGGCGCTTTGCATCCAGGTCTTCGATCTTGCCCATCAGGGAAGACAGCGGCGGATAAAGCGCTGCTCGATTCATTTCATAAACGGGAGGAAGCTGAGGAAATGCGTCCTTAAGACGTTTCAAATCGAGCGGATCGCCAGAAACTAGAACAGGAAGGATTGCTTTGTTCAGGCTCTGTGCGAACGGGTATTCAATTTGCTGGACATAGTTTTTCTCGCAGACCATATGGGAAGTCATCGCCATCACAAACTGGTCGCTTTTCTCTATTCGATTTTGAATGGAGGTATTGAAATCTTCTCCGGGTGTGAGGAATTCGTCATACCAGATGGCTGTATCGACCAGTCTTTCGTTTTCATGAATAACCTGCATGAGCGCCTGCGCGTGTTTCCGATCTTTTTTTCGATAGCTAAGAAAAATGCAGTGCGAAAAAGTCTGTCGGATTTCCTGGATTTCCTGTTCTGCTGGAAACAGAGCTTCCAGATAGTTCTGCAGCTTTTTCGTATACAGAATTCCCGTGTCATTCTGGCTGTGGGGACAAAGTGCCTGAAGATTCCCGCACTTTTCATTGAACAGACTGGCAAGCGATGCATCAGTAAGAAGAGGAAGAAGAGGAATATGTTTCTTTTGTGCAGTGTGAAAAACCGTAGAGAAAGCAAGTTTTTCTTCCGTCAGGAAACGCCAGGTCGCAGGAATGACGATCAGATTCATCTGCGTCAGGTCAAAAACAAAGTTCTCTGCATCCCTGGATGGTCCGGATCCGAATCAAAGTAGATGGTGCATTTCAGCAGACGAAAAAGATCCTGCACGATTTCTTCAAAACAGGCGGGGAAGTCCGCGGGATGCGTTGTGAAATAGATTTTTGGATAGGAATGGGATGAATCTGTGACAAGAAAGTTGACTCTCGATTTCATTACGGTGCCCCCTTTAGACCTGCGCAGACAATCCTGGTTCGAATGGAAAGAAGACAATGTACGAGAAGGGGGGCCTAACTGAATTTTACGAGAGGAAATCGGAAGAAAATTTGGCTTGAGAATCCGTATAACCGGTCGATCTTTAAGTACAAATCCAGCCTTTTCAGACCGTACAGGAAGAAATGCGGAAGACAGGATGGTGCCGCCATGCAGAGAATTCCGTATCCGGGCAGCCTGTGAAAGGCTGCATGCAGAGGGGCTTATGGACTGGTGATCGCTGAGCCGGGGAATGGAAAACGGATCCGGTTCTGGAAGCAGAAGATGGTTTTCTGGAATCCTGTCTTTTTCGAATCTTTGTCTGCGGCACCCCGGCACTCCGATCCTGCTTTCCAGGCTTCTTTCTTCTGGATTCGGGGGACGAGGGCTGCCGCCGGGAAGGCGAATTGGAAAAAGGGATAAGGACAGATATAATTGAAATCAACCGCAGACCCCTGTCTGATTTATCCCTGCTTCTGCAGACGGGTAAAATAATTTCCTGTCGGAATGCGAATTTTCACTCTCCTGCTGGAAATTCGGGTGCAGGGAAAACCGGGACTTCTGCGATCAACGAATGAAGTCGCTGCCCTTACGACATGCAGAGACTGGCGAATTGAGGCGTGACGGATATGAAACCAGTAAAAATTTCTGATCTTTACAGCTTTTCCTTTTACGGATCGCTCAAAACCAAAGGCAAGAACGTTGTCTTCATGCGGGCGGTTCTTGATGAGAAAACCAATACGTATCGCAAGGATCTGATGCTGTGCAAAGGAACGAAAATCCAGCAGCTGACCAGCGGCCGGGACGTGAGCTCCTTTGTCTTTGAGGATGCGAGAACGATCTGGTTTTTCCAGAAGGAACCGGAAAGCAAAAAAAGCCGGCTGTACTCCCTGTCTTTGAAAGGCGGCGAAGCTCTGCCGCAAAGGGAATTTGATTTTCCGCTTCTTTCGCTGATCGGTTTTGCCGGAAAGGATATTCTGCTTTTTCTCGCTCAGTTTGATCTCAACGATCTCGATCCCATTAAGGGAGGCAACGTTGAGGTTTTGACCGAGTCGCCCTGGCAGGAAAACGGATCGGGCTTTACGTCCGGCAAGCGCCAGCTGATCTACGCCTATAATACGAAAACCGGCGAACTGTACGATCCAGCGGGTGAAAATCTCAAAATTTCCGCGATGACGATTTACGAGGAAAAGCTGTATTTTTCCGCAGCGCCCTGCGGCGTACTCCCCGCATTTTTCCAGGATGAGATTTTCGAATACGATCCGAAAACGCGCCTGCTTGTATCTCTGGCCAGAACGAATCTGAGCATCAGTTCGCTTAACGGCATGAAGGACCGCCTGTATTTGTTTGGAACCGACGGAAAAGCGTACGGGCTCAATGAAAACCCGGATCTTTACGCGCTCGATCTGCATACGCGCGTTCTGGAAAAAGTCATGGACTTTGACGAGAGCGTCGGCAATTCTGTCACCACGGACTGTGCAGCGCTTGGCGGCAACTGGATCTGCGAAGATCAGGACCGCCTGTTCATGAGCGCGACGATCGTCAGCCACAACAATCTGTTCTGCTTTGAAGACGGCAGTCTGCATCAGGTTCTCGAATGGCCCGGCACAATTCACGCCTTTGGCTTTTCGCAGGGAAGAACGTACTTCATCGGGGCAAAACCCGGCGGTCTGCAGGAGCTCTTCATGATGGAAGAGGGCGATGTGGTGCAGATCTCCGATTTCCAGCACGCGCTGAAGGACAAATACGTCGCAGCCGCCCGTCCGGTGTTTTATACCGGCTATGAAAGCAGCGCCCAGCTGGGCTGGGTCCTCTATCCATATGACTTTTCAGCAGATCGAAAATACCCCGCGATTCTCGATATTCACGGAGGACCTAAAGCGGTGTATGGAACGGTTTTCTTCCATGAAATGCAGGTGTGGGCATCGCGCGGCTATTTCGTCTTCTTCTGCAACCCGTTTGGAAGCGATGGTCAGGGAAACGCCTATGCCGATCTGCGCGGTAAATACGGAACGATCGATTATGAAAATCTGATGACTTTCACCGATGCGGTACTGGATGCCGTCCCGCAGATCGATCCGGCTCGTCTTGGCGTGACGGGCGGAAGCTACGGCGGTTTTATGACCAACTGGATTATCACGCATACAGACCGGTTTGCGGCAGCAGCCACGCAGCGTTCCATTGCCAGCTGGATTTCGTTCTGGTCGACCAGCGACATCGGTCCGTTCTTTACCGAAGATCAGATCGGGGCAGGTCTCGATCAGGCCGACGTGCTTTGGGATCATTCGCCGATGAAATACATCGCCGGCGCCAAAACGCCGACGCTCGTTCTTCATTCGGATGAGGATTATCGCTGCCCGCTTGAACAGGGCTATCAGATCTTCAATGGTCTGCTCCATCAGGGCGTACCGGCCCGCATGGTTGTTTTTCATCAGGAAAATCATGAACTGTCCCGCTCCGGCAAAGGGAATAACCGGATTCGCCGGCTGGAAGAAATTACCCGCTGGATGGACAGCTACTTAAAAGGAAATACTGAATATGAAGCCAAACTTTAAACGCAAGGAACGCCGTACCCCGGATCGCCGCTTATACGCGCCGGTCAGCGGACGGGCGATTCCGCTGAATCTCGTTTCGGATCCGGTGTATGCGGCCAGAATGTATGGCGAAGGCATTGCGCTTGAACCGGCCGAAGACCTGATCTGTGCCCCCAGTGCGGGAACGCTGTGCCTGATTTCCAGTTCCTGCCACGCCTTCGGTCTGGAAACCGAGGCGGGGGAAAAAGTCTATGTACATGTCGGATTTGGAACGTCCGAACTGCGCGGGAAAGGCTTTGAAGTTCTCGCCAGCGAAGGGTCCAAAGTTAAATGCGGACAGCCGATTCTGCGCCTGGACCGCAAGTTTTTCGAAATGCGCGGTACGGATCTGACGACGCTGATGGTAATTCCCGCCTCTCGAATCGGAGACTATAAGATCATGGAATCCGACAGCGCCCAGGCCGGAAAGACTCCGTTGATGGAACGCAAAGCCTGAACGGGAATCACCCGCAAAATCCGCTTTTGTGTGACTTCGGCCCATTTTTACCTTCAGAAACTGACGCTTCAGCCGCTTGCGGGAAAACTGCAGCGGCTTTTTTGATGCCGCAAAGCCTGCAGGTGGCAAAAACGTAGGCAAAACACCCGGAACCCGCGTGAAAATCTGAAAGCGCATGCAAAATCTGCATTGCTTTACAGAATGCCAAAAGCTTGTATAATGAGCACGGGAACTACCAGAAAAACGGAAAAGTAAGGCATTTTTCAGCTTTATTTGATCTGCGCGTTCCAATGACGAGCACACTTTGCAGGGAAGGGGTCCAGTCAGCGCCTTCCCCTTTATCGTCTATTCAGGCCTCTGGAAAAAGACAGTCCGTTTCGCATCTGTCCTGAGCCGTTCCAGAGGAAATAACGGAAGATTTTGGCCGAGTTTTCACCCAGAAAGGGCGGACGTCAAAGCGTGAAAAACGAATTCTGATTCCGCCTGTGCCAAAATCGGATTAGAAAATCTATGGTACTGGGGACTTCATTCAAGACCCCGCCTTATGCTCTGCCCGCAAGGAAGAACAGGAAAGCTTCTTTTCTTGAGCGGAGATCATGCGTTGTGATCTATAAAAATTGAACATCACCCGCGCCTTGCGGGATTCCATAGCGGGCCTGAACGTTTTGCGTACAGCCCGCATCGTCAGTAAGAAAAAGGGGGAGACGCTGCATGGAAGAAGTGATCAAGATCAGAGGAAACCGTCGCCTGAACGGCACTGTGCGGATTTCCGGAAGCAAGAATGCAACAGTGGCTCTGATTCCTGCAGCCATTTTAGGAAATGAGACCGTAACGATCTGCGGTGTACCGCAGATTTCCGATGTCGACGCGCTCGTCGAACTACTTCGCGAGCTCGGTGTCAAGGTAACCCAGCCCGATGAAGAAACGCTCGTGATCGATCCGTCCGGAATGGAAGATCGCCCGCTCGTTTCCGATGCGGTAACCAAGCTGCGCGCATCCTACTACTTCATGGGCGCACTGCTCGGCAAATACGGCAAGGTTCTGATCCGCATGCCTGGCGGGTGCTATCTGGGACCGCGCCCGATCGACCAGCACCTCAAAGGCTTTGAAGCGCTGGGAGCAACCGTTTCGTATCCGGAAGGAAACGGAGATTACACCCTGATTGAAGCACCGGAAGGCGGACTGCAGGGAACGACAATCTTCCTGGACATCGCCTCGGTCGGTGCGACGATCAACATTATGATGGCTGCCGTTTTCGCCAACGGCCGCACCATCATTAAAAACGCGGCGCAGGAACCGGAAATTATCGATGTGGCCAACCTGCTCAACCGCATGGGTGCCCGGATCCACGGAACCGGAACCAATACCCTGACCATTGACGGCGTCAGCGAACTGCACGGATGCATTCACGAAATCATCCCGGACCGCATTGAAGCCGCTACGTATATTCTGATCGCATGTGCCGTTGCCGATGACATGTGGATTACCAACATCATTCCGCGGCATCTCGAAGCCATTACCCTCAAGCTGAAGGAAATGGGCATCAACATGGAGATTCTTACCGACTCGATCCATGTCTTTGACAATTCGCCGGAACAGAAAATCCGTCCGGCGGACATTACTACCAAGCCGTACCCCGGCTTTGCGACCGACGTACAGCAGCCGTTTACAGCGCTGCTTACGCAGGCTGCCGGCACGTCCACAGTAACCGAAGAGATTTACGTGGAACGCTTCGGTCACCTGGCGGAGCTGAACCGCATGGGCGCAAATACGGAGAAGGAAGGCGCGACCGGCATTATTCACGGTCCGACCCCTCTCCATGGTGCGAGCGTCACCGCAACCGATCTGCGCTGCGGCGCTGCGCTCGTTCTTGCCGGCCTGATGGCGGACGGGGAAACTGAAATTCATGAAATCAAGCATATCGATCGAGGATACGATGACCTCGATGGAAAGCTCAAAGCATTAGGCGCTGATATTCGCCGCGAGATGGTCTAGACAGACCATCTTTTTTTTCGGAAGCCTTCGGAAACTGCGCGCAAATCTGTAATAATAAGAAATTGTGCAGACCATCCCGGCTTGAAAGGGCAAGGCACCTTGTTCCTGTCGCCCGAACGCCTGCCCATACCCTGGATAAGGCCTTACAGGCTGCATGAGCAAACCCTGCGAACAGAAGGAGGAGACCATGGTAAAGATTGCGATTCTTGAACATGAAAAGGAAACCAAGGACATTGCCTTTTTTCTGGCGGGTCTGTTTTCCGAAGTCGACTGGACGTTTCGTCACTTTTATAAAGCTTCGGCGCTGGCCAAAGCAACGCGGGAAGAGTCGTATCAGATTTTCTTCTTTGACGAAATGTTCGATACGCCCCGTTTTGATTCGTTTTTCGTCCATGACAACCCTTCGGCTCTGTTCGTTTTTCTCTGTCAGAATCCCCAGGCTAAACGCGAAAAGGAAAGCCGGAACCGTGTCCTCTATTTGTTCAAGGACCATTTAAACGATGATCTGCAGCTGTATTCTTCCATCCTTATGGCGCAGGCGGCTCAGAAGGAAGCCAGCTATCCCCTCGTGTACCAGGGAGCTCGGATTGATATTCCGGTAGACGATATTTATTACTTGGAAAAAATTGGAAAAAATGTTCATTTCCATACCCGCAAGGGTGAATTCCATCGCCGTCTCAATCTCGCGGATCTCGACGAAACGTTTTCCAAGTACGGTTTTTTGCGCGTACATATTTCCTATCTGGTCAACGGAAAATATCTGACCGGCATTTATAAGGACGAAGTGGAACTGAATCACTCCATGCACGTGCCGCTCTCCCGGGCGCAGAAGAAAAAGCTTGGACTGACTGTACGTCAGCCGTCCCATACCGTACCCGCCGCCCATGTGCCGGCATCGATTCGAGCCAGGGAATCGGCGGCATAACCCTCGATTCATTTTCAAATGGACGATTTCTTTTCGCAGGTATACTATGCGTCAAACGAGCTTCCTGGAAGGATCAGGGTTCCATGACCGGTATACGTCATATCCGGACTTCCATAATTGTCCAGGTTTTCTCCCCGTTCTTGCCATCCCGCAGGCTTGTCCACCCAGTCAGGCGTACATGGTCATACACATTGCTGGTATGAATCTGGTAATACGACCAGTTGGCTCTGACTTGCGAATGCGCCATCAGAGCGTCCGTGACTTTGTATTCGCTCGTGCCGATCGAGCGTCGAAATGGCATTGGCGTCTTTGATACTATCGAGCGACTTGAGCCTATTGAGCAGATTTGTCGCATCGTGTTCGTTACCGAAATGCGTGTATTTCGTCTGTGAAGTCAGAATGTACACCGCTTCGGTTTCGCCGCGCGAAGCAAAAAAGCCTTTCGATCCTTCTGCATGCTTGTGCGTCGTCAGCGCTTTAGGCAAATGGAATTCCTCTTTTGTCTGCACAGCCGGCTCTTAGCCTGCAATCTGGTCTGCCCAGGCGCAGGCGGCGGGAATCGTGGCGTGCCGGGCGGATTTGCGGCTGCTGGGTCTGTGCCATCCGGTGCTTCTGTGCTGTCCATTCCATAAACGGAGCAGAGAGCGACAGGCATAAAAAGCGAGAAGAGCACAGACAGAAGATTTCTGCCTGTCCGAAGATCCAGATCCTGAAAACAGAAGGAAGCAGCCCTCCGGTAAGAGACTGCGAGATCGATCCAGGTCTTTTGAAGGAAGACATCCCGGAGGCATGTCCTCCTTTAGCACGCATAAGCCTTTTTACCAATCGGTTTCAGGCATGAAAAAAGCCGGATGTTCTGCAGCGGGGCAGAAATCCGGCTTTCAATTTTTTCTAATGCTGAAAATGCGTTCGCTTATTCCGACAGGGAAGGTTTGTCCGCAGAAGCGGTTTCGATAGCCGCATCCGCTGTCACGGTGCGGGAAGGACGGCCCTGAATTCTTCCGGTTTCCTTAAGCTGTTTTACCCAGCCTAAGCAGATCATGGCGCAGCCAAGGGGGAAGAAAACCATGTCCCGAAAGAACAGGCAGGACAGAAAGAAGATTACCGACATGACGTAATACGCGTGGTAGGCTTTTAAGTCTTTGAGGTTCATAATCCATCTCCATTCGTAAAGATATGAATACAGGCGCATTGGTACGATTTCCAGACGGACGTTCTGTGCGGAAATCTGTGCTCTTTTATTCTAACAAGCTTGTTCATCGGCGCCAATACCTTCCGGGACGGACGGCCCGGAAGCTTAAGCGGGGTGATGATTTATAAAGAGACGGATACGTCCTTCGCGTCCGCAAACGCGTCGAGAGAAACGGGCATGAAAAATCCGTTGTCCAGAACGTAGAGTTCTTTTAATCCGGCTGCTCTGGCCAGATCCAGGCAGAGAGGCATCGACTGGTCGAGCGCCTGTTTATTGTGGCAGTCCGTATTGATACAGAAGTGCGCACCTTTTTCGACCATGCGCGAAAAGAGAACTGGATGCGGGTAGGGAAGGCTTCGATAGCCGCGGGAAATAGCGCCGGTATTCATTTCAAAAATCACGTCTTTTTTAATGCCGGCTTCGACGGCTTTCATGGCCATGTCGAGTATCGTTTCATCGTCAAAGGCAAAGTAGCGTTCATCTTCGTTGTATTTCGAAAGCAGATCGATGTGACCGACGATGTCGATCGGACGCGACTGGATCATTTCCTGAACGCTCTGATAATACGCCTGAGCCAGAGCGTAAATATTTCCGCCAAAGCCTTCGTTCAGCAGGCAATCAAACGTTTCACGGCTTTCATCGATCGCTATGGACTGACCGGCAAGAGAAGAAGAATCTTCTTTCTTTTCGGTTTCTGGGATGCTCACGTAGTGAACGCTGCCGATGATGTAGTCAAACCAGGAAGGCGTTACCGCATTTTCGAAATAGTCTTCGCTGATGACCAGATCCGTCATGGAATCGAGCTCAATGCCGCAGTACAGATCGATCTGTTCTTCGTACTTTTCTTTTACGGCCTCAAAGTCTTTGAGGTAGTGTTCCATACCGTTCGCGTCCATCGATCCAGAGTCGAGCGGATGGTTGGGGGAATGACCGGAAAAGCCGAGAACGGTAAAGCCTCTGGCAATAGCTTCTTCGGTCATGGCCATGAGGGAGTCTTTTCCGTCATCGTATTGCGTATGGGTGTGCAGGTTCTGGCGTACGGGTGTTTTCATAATCCTTTTTCCTCCTTGCGGGGCGTGTCTGATGGGTTTTGCGGGCTGCGTTCAGTCTGATTTTCCGTAGGGTCTTGCCGAATGATCGGACGGACTATTCTGACGCGATCAGCTGGTCTAGCCGCTCCTTGCAGCCCTGCTCGATTTGCGAAAAGGCCTTTTCAAAGCTACGCGTATACCAGGGATCGGCGATCTGACCGTGTTCAAGAAGCGGTTCGATAAACAAGGGAAGCTTCGAGGAATGCACAAGCCGTTCGAGAAGGTATTCGTTTTCTTCATCCATGTAGTAAATGTGATCGTAGTTCGAAAGCTGATCGGCCCTCAGACGCCACGCGTAATGTTCACCAAAGGGAATATGGTGCTTTCTTAATACGGCGGCTGCGGGCGGGTAAATCGAATTGCCGGTTTCTTCGGAGGAGAGGGCGGCGCTGTCGATTTCAAAATCGTTTAAAAGACCTTTCTGAGAAACGAGGTCCTTGAAAATCCACTCGGCCATAACCGAGCGGCAGATGTTGCCATGGCAGACAAAGAGAATACGAATCATGATGCTGCTCCTTTCTGATACCGCTTTCATCCGGAAAAAGCCGGAGGAGAGGACGGGATCGCGCAATCGCGAGGCTCGACAGGAAACCTGTTAAGGATTGTCGATTTGATTGAATTGCTTGCTATAATGATAAAGAATGTGGTTTCACAGTAAATAAGAAAGAGGAAAACCTATGAAATTACTCGCAACTGACTACGACGGCACCCTGAAATTTGGCGGATCGGTGCTGCCGGCTGATTTCGATGCGATCCACCGCTGGCGCGACGCTGGCAATCTGTTTGTCATCGTGACTGGCCGCTCGATGGAATCCATTTCCGGCGAAACGGAAGAATTTAAGATTCCTGTTGATTATTATGTAACAAATAACGGAGGAATGGCTTTCGACAAAGACGGAAACGCACTGCTTTCCTCCACGCTCGACACCATTACCGCAATTGACCTGATGTTCGCTTCCCATGAGCATCCGGATGTGGTGAGCTACGTGGTCAACGACGGCGTCAAGCGCTACAAAGTCGACGTACATCCAAACCTGGAAGATCATCGCTATCCCAAGCTCAAGCAGGAACTGCCGGAGGAAAAAGTCATGGATATCGGCAACTTCGCGCAGATCGTCTTCTCCTGCGTAACGCCGGAAAGCGCCATGGATCTGGCCGACCAGATCAACCATTTCTTTGGGGAAATCGTTGTCGCCTATAACAATAATTTCGTCGTTGACGTCGTACCCAAAGGCACATCCAAAGCCACCGGCCTTGAATTCATCTGCGCGTATGTCGGCGCGGACGACGACGACATTTACGCGATCGGAGATTCCTACAACGACATCCCGATGCTTTCGGGCGTAGACCATTCCGCAGCCGTAGCCGCGGCTCCGGCAGAAGTGCAGGACAACGCCAGACAGATTGTGGCAACTGTGGGCGAATTTATTGATGACGCTTTGACAAAATAGAACAATAAGACTAACTTAAAAAACCTCTTCGTACGAAGAGGTTTTCCTGAATTAGGAAGAAAAAGGGGGGGATCTAGATGAACCTGGGAGATGTCGGACTGATTCTTCGCCTTCTTCTCGACATCTGCGTAATGTGGACACTCATTTACGCATGCATTCGTATCATTCGAAACAACAGCCGTACCGTACAGATTGTCAAAGGCATTCTGGCGCTGCTGCTGTTTCAGTTTCTCGTCACCGTTCTCCAGCTGAAAACCGTATCCACCCTGCTGGATATCGTTCTGCGCTGGGGCATGATCGTTGTTCTGATTGTTCTGCAGCCGGAAATTCGTTCCATGCTGGAAAAAGTCGGAACGACCAATACCGCGTATAAACCGAATCTTTCCGCCAGCCGCATGAACCATCTGGTGGATCAGCTCGTCACCGCTGTCGCGGACATGTCCAAAACGAAAACCGGCGCGCTTATTTCGCTCCAGATGGCGCAGTCCATGGAAGATTACGCCAAAACGGGCATCTCGCTCGATTCCGATGTGACCAGCGAACTGATCGAAACGATTTTCCAGTACGGTACGCCGATGCATGACGGCGCCATGATCATCGACGGCGATAAAGCCATCTGCGCTGCCGCCTATTTCCCCTCGACTGCGCAGGAACTCCCGTCCAAATACGGAGCCAGACACCGCGCTGCCGTCGGCATTTCGGAAGTGACCGATTCCATTACGCTGGTCGTTTCGGAAGAAACCGGAAACATTTCCGTAGCGCAGAAAGGTGTGCTGACGCAATACACGCCGGAAAGTCTGCGCCGCTATCTGACCAAGCGTCTGGTCAAGGAAGATACCCAGCGCTCTTCCATGTTCCAGCCGATGATCGAATCCGCTAAAAATTTCTCGAATTCTCTTGGCAAGTCTTTGCGGGACGAACGCTCGGATGAGCCGGTGAACAAGTACATCGTTCCCCGCGAGAAACGGGATAAAAAAGACGATCGTGTCAAACCGCTCGAAGTCGTCAGCACCCTGAGTGCCGCACCCGCAAGCGAGCCGAAAAACAGCAGTGAAGGAGGCAACGGCAATGGATGAGAAAAAGCCAGGGTCCGTTCAGCGCTTTCTGGAACGGCTGACCCGTATTTTATCGGCTGCGACGTCACGGATCTCCCGTCTTTTTGACCGGATCATTTACAGCGAAAAACGCAGTCTGGCCATTTCCGGCGTAATCGCCATTATCGTCTGCCTGGTCATCAACTATCAGGATCTGTCCTACCATCTGTTCCGATCGGATGCGCTCACGCTCAATCTGACCGCGGTTCCAGTCGAAGTTCTTGTGGATGAAAACAGCTATGAAGTTTCCGGCGTCCCGTCGACCGCGGATATTACCGTCGTCGGCGACAGCGCGGACATTCAGCTTGTCCGTACGCAAAACTCCGCTTCGATCACCGCGGATCTGCGCAACGCCGGCGAAGGATCCAATACCGTCGCCCTGACCGCTTCCGGTCTGCCGACCGGTCTGGACGTTACCGTCAATCCGGAAACCGTCAACGCGGTACTTTCCCGCAAATATACGAAAACGTATTTCATTTCCGCCGATCTGATCGTCGGAGCCGGCCAGTCGATCAACGCCTATCAGAAACCGAGCCTTTCGACGCGTTCGGTAACGATCAAGGCCACCCGCGACAAGCTCAACTCCATTCGCTTCGTTCGTGCGATTGTCGACACATCCGGCTATGAAGGCTCCTTCCAGGCCAAAGTCCCGCTCGTCGCCTACGACAGTTCCGGCAAGCAGGTCAACGTATCGATCACGCCATCGACCGTTACGGCCGATGTCCGCTTAGTCAGCGACGGCAGTCCCGACGGGGAAACCGCCGGACCGGATGCCGCTGATAAAAAGGCAAGCGACAGTTCCAGTACGGATTCGTCCAAGGCGGCAGACAATACAATGCCTTCTAATCCGCTGAAGTAGAAAAAAATCGCAAATACAGGAGGTCAAATCGTCCTGTACATGGAATAAACCGCAAACAGGGTCTGCCTTGCACAGATCCTGTTTTATTTTGTGATTTTAAATACGTTGATCGGTACAATAAAATAGATTTGGAACTGCCCGGATTTCACCGTACATGCACAAAAAACGAGGACAGTCCAAAAAGAGAACACCCGGGAGCGGCTGCTTTTCTTGCCTGCCGGGATCAGCCCAAAGCAGCCAGAACGCTTTGCTGCTCCTGAAAAACAAAGAACGAAACGAGCCGGCTTCCCCTTTGATTCAGGCGGCTCGCAAAAGCATATACAGAACAATCTATAGAAAAGAATGGAGACGATCTGCCATGGGAAAATACTTTGGAACCGACGGCGTGCGCGGGCGCGCCAATGAAGAGCTCACGCTCGATCAGTCGGTAAGAATCGGCCAGTGGCTTGGCTGGTATTATTCGCAAAATAAAAAGCACGCCAAAATTCTGATCGGACGCGATACGCGTCTTTCCGGATCGATGTTTGAACTCGGTCTGGCTGCCGGTGCTGTGAGTACGGGCGCGGATGTGTATCTGCTTGGCATATGCCCGACACCAGCCGTATCCTACCTGGTCCGTCACGAAGATTTCGATGCCGGCCTGATGGTTTCGGCTTCGCACAATCCGTATTACGACAATGGAATTAAAGTGTTCAATCACGAAGGCATCAAAATGAATGAGGACATCCTGCTGGCCATTGAAGACTATATGGACGGAAAAAGCGAAGTGCCGCTGGCGACCGGAGACGGCGTCGGCGAATACTTCAGCTGGCATCAGGGACTGGAACTTTACATGTCCAACCTGAAAAAGACCGTTCCAGTTGATCTGACCGGCCTGCACATCGCGGTGGATCTGGCCAACGGTTCCGCCTGCGCGACTGCAGTCGAAACGCTCGACGGCCTCGGCGCCCAGGTGGATGCGATCAACAACTCGCCAAACGGAGTCAACATCAACTACCGCTGCGGATCGACCCATCCGGAAGGTCTGCAGGAGTACGTGGTGGAAAACGAATGTGACCTCGGTCTGGCGTTTGACGGCGATGCCGATCGCCTGATCGCGGTGGACTCCGATGGAAATCTGATCAACGGGGATTACCTTCTTTATATTCTGGGTCATTCCATGCGCAAACGCGGCGAACTCAAAGACAATATGGTTGTAACGACCGTCATGGCCAACCTTGGCCTGTACAAAGCGTTCCAGCGGGATGCGTTTGATTTTGTACAGACTCCGGTCGGCGATAAATATGTCTATGAGGAGATGAGCCGCAACGACTACCGTCTTGGCGGCGAACAGTCCGGACACATTATTTTTTACGGCGATGAAGTGACCGGCGACGGCCTGCTGACCGCGCTGAAACTGCTCCAGACCATTCAGGAGGAAAAAGCCACCATTCAGGAACTTTCCAAAGGCCTTTCCATTTATCCGCAGCTGCTGGAAAACGTAACGGTCAAGGACAAGACGATCGTCCTGAACGACGTCGATATCCAGGAACGCATTCATCAGGCGGAAGAAGGTCTCGGCGACAACGGCCGCATTCTGGTTCGCCCAAGCGGCACCGAACCGCTTATTCGCGTCATGGTCGAAGCTCCGACGCAGGTAGAGTGCGAGACGTACGTCCATATGGTGACGGATCTGATCATCGAAAAAGGCTACGCCGTCCAGTAACCCGAAAATACAGACGCTTTAATTCTGGATTTATTTCGATTTGCGAATCTGAATAGAGATTTCAAATCCGTAAAACTCTTGTAAAAAAAGAAGACGCCCAAAGCGCCTTACGTTCTCATGTTGAATACGCATGCTGGAAAGGAGGGACGTTTTGCATGGAACAGCCATGCCAAACGGCAAAACCATGAAACGAGTAATCAATATTGTCGAAGACGAGAAGGATATTAATAATCTTGTCGCTCAGTACCTTATGAAAGAGGACTACGAAGTCCATTCCTACTACACCTACGAAGAAGCCAGCGCGCACGCCAAGGATGAAGACGTGCATCTGTGGATTCTCGACATCATGCTCGATGACAAATCCGGCTTCGATCTGCTTGAGGAAATCCGCCAGACCAATCCGGATACGCCGATTATTTTCATGTCCGCACGGGATAAGGAATTCGACCGCATTATCGGACTGGAAAAAGGATGCGACGACTACATCACCAAGCCGTTCTCTCCGAAGGAACTCGTTCTTCGCGTCAACAATCTGATCCGCCGAGCCTACAAGGATTCCAACAACCGCATTTTCATCGACGGCTACGAACTCGATGAAGAACAGCGCAAAGTGTATTCCGATCAGGAAGAAATCGAACTGACCACGAAGGAGTTCGACCTGCTCATGATGTTCATCAAGAACAAGGGCATCGCCTTCTCGCGCGAAAAAATCCTGGAAAACGTCTGGGATGAAAACTACTTCGGAAGCGACCGCGTTGTCGATGACACCCTGCGTCGTCTGCGCAAGAAACTGCCGAAGCTCAACATTCATACGATTTACGGGTACGGATACCGTTTAGGCTAGCCGATGAAAAATTTTTTTCAGGGAAAATTTCGCAAGCTGTCTCTCACCCAGCAGGTGATGGTTCTGATTTTGATGATGATCGTTTTCCTCGTGCTGTTTTTCTTGTTTTTCCTTTCCGACAGCGTGAGCAACGCGATCAACCGGCAGATGTATGATCTGCTTGAAGCCCGACAGGAACCGATCGTTCAGGCGGTTGTCAACGGCAAGAGCACCAGCAACGACCAGGAACTGTTCAACTTCCTGTCCGCCGATCCCAACATCCGCACGGCCATCGTTACGCCGAATAACTCGGTGATCATTTCCAAGGATGACGATCCGGCCAGTCAGGAATTTCTGAGCAGTCTTACGCCGAAAATACACGAACTGCTGCGCGCGCATGTGCCCGCGCCTGCGCTTGAGACGGAGTCCGACGGCAATTCGCCTTCTGTCCGGGCCAATGCGAGCGTGCTCGTCCGGCAGGGAATCGAAAAAAATCATGACCGGCTTTACTATTATCGGTTAGAGCGGGTCGATACGAATGGTTCGCCAACGATTGTCGTGTCGTTCATGAACGATACGTACGCGGGCGAAATGCGCTCCTCGCTGATGGATTCCACCATTTACATCACCGTTCTTGTGTTCTTCCTGATGCTTATGGTGCTTCTGTTCTGGGTGTTCTCGATTATTCATCCGCTCAACCAGATCAAGTCCTACATCACGCAGATCAAGGAAGGCAAGGATGTCGATCTGTACATCAACCGCGATGACGAGATCGGCGATGTAGCCAAGGAACTGCGTGCGCTGACCGAAGAGCTGGCCAAGCAGCAGAAGTCCAAGGAAGAAATGATTCACAACATTTCGCACGACTTAAAGACGCCGATCGCAACGATCAAGTCGTATTCCGAATCCATCAAGGACGGCATTTATCCCTACGGCGACCTGGAAGGCAGCGTTGACGTCATCCTCGATAACGCCAACCGCCTCGAGCAGAAAGTCCATTCGCTGCTGTACATGAACCGCGTCGAATATCTGGTTTCCTCGGATGCGGAAGGCGTATCCACCAACATGAAGGAAGTCATTGAAGAAGTCGTTCTTAACGCCAAGGTCATCCGTCCGGAAATCGAACTGATTACCGATCTTGAAGAAGTCTACTTCGACGGCCTTCTCGAAGCGTGGCGCGTAGCCATCGAAAACATTTTGCAGAACGCGTTCCGCTACTCGAAAAGCTATATCAAAATCGAACTCCATGAAAATGACCTGCGCATTTCCAACGACGGTCCAAAGATGGATGAATCGAGAATTCAGTCTCTGTTTTTGCCGTATATCAAAGGCGAGGGCGGACGCTTTGGCTTAGGTCTGTCCATCGTCGCCAAAGTCGTTCAGGCCAATAAGTACAAAGTCGAAGGCATGAATACAGAAGACGGCGTCTGCTTCCGGATTTACCGGGATGTGCCCAAACGCAGCAGCAGCCGCTTCAAAAACACCAGCAATCCAGTTTCCTATCTGAACGTGCAAAACTGGGGCAACTCCAGAAGACAGACTTCGCAGTTCAAAAAAGCGGCTCCGGATCAAAAACAGAAAAAGTCTTCGAGCGAAGGCAAGGACAAGGACAAAAAGGAAAACGCCCAGACAGACGCGTCCAAAAACAAGGAATCGTCCGGCGCGTCCAGAAAAGGCCAGAGCGATTCGGCTTCCAGAAAAGCGAATGCGTCTTCCAGAGAGAAAAGCCGTTCCAGAAAGAACCGACAGAATCGAAACCATAAGTCTTCCGCTTCGCCAGAGGAAATGTCCGGCAAGGATCCGGCTGCCCAATCAAAATCCAGGACACAGGAGGACTCGACAAAATCGTCTTCTCGTTCCCGGAAAAATAAACCGGCTGCTTCCCAGAAGCATAAGCATCTGCTTGAGGAAGGACTGACGGTAAACGAAGCCGCCAGAAACGAATCGGCATTGGAAGCATCCAGCGCGCCTGAGATGACCGAATCCAAAGCCGAAAAAACGGATATTGCTCCCGCTTCCGCTGTCGAGTTGACACCCAGAACGGATGTGAAAGTCCAGAGCCAGAGCGAAAACGGATCCACAATGACAGCCCCGGCAAAGCAAAACAACGTTTCTCCAGAAGCACCAGATTCGGAATTTTCGACTTTGGAGGCAACTGCAGAAACGGACGCTTCTGTTGCAGTGTCAGGCATCAAGCCAGGCACTCAGCCGGAAGGAGCTCCTGAAGCCGAGGACGCAAACAGGACGGATTCTTCTTTGAAGACCGCCCAGCCGGATTCGGAAGATTCCGCAGTTGAACAGCCTCAGCTGAAATCTGGAAAATAGAGAAATCCGCATATTGCAGCTTTTTGCAGGAAAGAGCATTTGTTTCCTTATTAAAAATTACGGTCTGTGTAAACCGCCAGGTCGCGTACGACCGTACGGGCGCGTTTATACAGACCGCTTTTTTATACGTTTTAAGCCAGCCAGGAGAACCGCCCCTGCGAATGGACGGCAGCTTGTCAACCGACGTGCAGAGGAATATTTTGAATCGTAAGTGTCAAACAATCGACGGGTATACGCGAGACTGAATATTAGATACGCTA
>NZ_CAPAEZ010000022.1:0-34513 GCF_948576815.1 uncultured Allobaculum sp. | reverse complement strand
CCTTGGAATAGGTTGACTCTAAAAAAATTGTCCACTTTCTGGGGTACAGTTTAGAGTTTTCTGAAAAATAATTTGTACATTGTTTTTATTATCATTTCCGCATGTTTTATTGCTTTATAAAGGACTTAAAATCATAAAGAGAAGATATATTTTCACAAAGACCGTGCTCCTGGCAGATGGTAAGCTTAAACTGGAAAGCGCTTTCTCTACGAAGAAGCATTCGGTCTGCCGGGCACGCATTTGCCGGGTCTTCTTCCTTCGGGCAAATGAGAAAGCACACTCCCCTCTGACTGAGAAAAAAGGAATGATGCTTATGAAATTTTCGAAACGCTGTACCGCCTGGATGCTTGCGGCGGCTTCCTCGGCCAGTCTGCTCTGCTCCCCTTTCCAGCTGCTGGCTGCGGGCGATGAAGAAACCTGGATCGGATCCGCAAATCTGAGCGATACCGAAACGGCTGCACCCGCTAAAGACGATGTACTTCCCAACGCCAACCAGTTCCGCTATCAGAAAGATGAACTGGCTGCCTTCTGCCACTTTGGACCCAATACGTTCAATGAAATTGAATGGGGCGAAAGCTACGGCAATCGCGCGCCGTCGGATATTTTCCGCCTGGACCGTGATGTCGATGCGGATAACTTTGTAAAAACGCTCAAGGACGCCGGCTTTAAAAAGCTGATCGTCACCGCGAAGCACCATGACGGCTTCTGCATCTGGAACACCGCCTATTCAACCTATAACTGCGCGACAGCCGGCTACAAAAACGGACAGGGCGATGTGCTCGCCGACCTGTCGGCTGCCTGCACGAAATACGACCTCGATATGGGTCTGTACCTCTCGCCATGGGATATTCACGATCCCAGCTACGGCTATAAGGACGCCAACGGCAATCCGACCACGGAAGAAAACGACGTCCTCGACTACAACGACTACTACAACAATCAGCTCGAAGAAATTCTGAGCAGCGATAAATATGGAAACAACGGCCACTTCGTCGAAGTGTGGATGGACGGCGCCAAAGGATCTGGCGCCAACGCGCAGGAATACGATTTTCAGCGCTGGTTTGCGACCATCCAGAAAAACGAAGGCGTGGAAGCCGGCTTTGACGCCGACTGTATGCTCTTTGGGGCGGAATCCTATACGACCGTACGCTGGATCGGCAACGAAAACGGCTACGCCGGCCAGGATACCTGGTCCAAAGTCAATGTCGACCGCGAGCACAACACGATGAGCGACAACAAGAGCGGCGGCTATTCTCTCGGTTTTGAAAACGGCAACCAGTGGGCCGTTCCGGAAGCCGACGCGCGCATTACCTCCGGCTGGTTCTGGGGCAACTCCAAGAAAACGCCAAAGAGCCTTGCCGATCTTTCCAATATGTATTTCGGCTCCGTCGGTCATGGCGCTACCCTGCTGCTGAACATTCCGTTGAACGACAAGGGCGCGCTCGATGAAGCCATTAACACGCGCACGCTGGAATTTGGCCAGATGATCCGCGATTCCTTCGACAACAACCTGATGCAGGCCGAGGGCGTAACGTTAAAAGCCGACAATATCCGCGGCAATTCGACCAGCTATTCTCCGGATCTGCTTGTCGATGAAGACGATCAGAGTGTCTGGTCGACCTGTGACGGTACATCATCGGGTACCCTGCTGATCGATTTTGGCGAAACCCGCGAGATGGACTGCGTCAGCCTGGAAGAAGCCATTCAGTACGGCCAGCGCATCAATCACTATGAGGTGGAATACCAGAACGCCAGCGGTGACTGGAACACGCTCGAATCCGGCGTAACCGTCGGTCCAAAACGCCTGATCCGCTCCACGCCCTTTCGTACGCAGAAACTGAAAATCACCGTTTCGACGCCCGATGGAAAAACTCCGGTTCTCAGTGAAATCGGTGCCTATAAGCTCAACGAAGACATGGAAAAAAACGGAGGCGCTCCGACCGGCATGATCGTGACGGATGTCACCAGCCCAAGCGTAACGACTACTGGCAGCTGGAACGCCGAAACCGGCATGCAGTATACGAACAACACGAACAAATGGGTCAACGCCGGCAGCGGCGCCACAATGACCTGGACGTTCACCGGAACCAAAGGCTGCATCGTCGGCACCCTCGATCCCGGACATGGAACCGCCGATGTCGAAGTAGACGGAAAGCCCGCCGTTACGATCAACATGTCCAAGTCTCCGCGTAAAGTCGGCCAGATTCTTTTTGAAACCGATACGTTAGAACCCGGCACGCACACCGTAAAAATCACGCCGAAAACGAGCGCGACTGGCATCGAAGCCTTCTATTCGATCAACAACGAAAACAAGGGCATGGTCGGCATCGAACAGGCTGCCTATACGATGGGCGAAAACGAAACGCTTCAGGTTAAGCTCGTCCGCACAGGCGGAACGGCTCCAGTCGATGTGACCTTCTCGCCAAACCCGGGTACCGCCATCCAGGATGACTTCAACACCGAACTGATTCATCAGGTGCACTTTGCGCAGGATGAAATGGAAAAGAACGTTACCGTGGTTACCCGCCGCAACACGAATAAGACCGGAAACCTGCAGTTCAGCGTTGAACTGACGAGTGCCGATCCCGACATGATTCTCGGCTTCAACTCCAAAGCCGCGATTACCATTCTCGATACCGAATCGAACTTTGAAAACTATACCGAAGCCAATCCGTTCGTCTTCCCGACCAACGGCAAGCAGGCCACGCTCGAAGCCGAACACGCCATTCTTACCAACACCGGCGCAGCGGATGAGCAGTGGAAGCTGAACGTTGCGCAGGCCGACTGGGCAAGCAACGGAAAATACGTCGACTCCTGCAACGAAAACGACTACATCGAAATTCCGTACGTGGCCGAGCAGACGGGCGACTACACCTTTACGCTTTCCTATCGTTCCGGCGCGAACGCCAACGCAATCGCCTGGTCGGAAGCTAGTGGAAAAATCGCATCCGGTTCCGTTACGGCCGGTGCGGATAGCCCAAGCGCGACCCATACGAAAACTTTTACGCTGACCGTCCTCAAACCAGGCGCCGGCGTTCTGAAAATTGCAGCTGGGCAAACAAGGCTCCGCAGATGGATAAATTCGATATCACAGCGCCAGAGATCCTCCTCGACAAAACCGTTCTGAAAACCACAATCGACGCGATCCCGGAAGATACATCCGCGTTTGGCGAAGGCGAAGCCGTGCAGGCACTGAATGGCCAGCTGACCAGCGCTGAAGCCGTATTTGATAATCCGAACAGTCAGGAAGAAATTAATCAGGCCGCCAAAGCACTCAACCAGGCATGGCTTGAAGTTCGTCTGCTTCCCGACGAAACGCTTCTTGCCTCTCTGCACTGATTTCCAGGCGATCGCCTTTCCGATCTGCCCTGCAGGAAATCCAGAGATACAAGTCCCCCTTTGAACTCTTTGAAAAGCGTCCAATTCCGGGCGCTTTTCTTTCTTTCCTGCTCTCTTTTGGGCATCAGCGGCACTCGCCTTTTTTAAGCATTCGTCTTAAAAATTGGTTTGACGAACCGCCAAAAACCATAGAAGATGAATAGGAAATGTAAGCGTTTGTATGAAAATACAGTTTGTTTCCCCGCACAAGCGGCTTCTTTTCGGGCAAAAAAGAAAGTCTCTTCTCCCCAGCTTGACACGGTTCACTTTCGGGCCTACATATCCATAGTTTCAAGGAAAAACCGTTCACGCTCAATGAACATTCAGATGCTGCACTGGCTTTTCTGCTTTTTCAAGAGTCAGTCTAGCCTGCCAAAATACAGACGCTGCGCAAATCAGCGTAAACGATCGTCGGCTGTATCCAGCCGGCAAAAAAGAGAAAAAAATGAAAAAAGCAGGCTGTTTTTTTGCCTGCAAAGAAAAGAAAGGAAAAACTTATGAAACGACCAGGACGCCTGATGCTTTCGCTCGGGTTATTGAGCTCTGTAGCCGCCAGTACGGTGCTGCCGTTAAGTGAAAGCCTGATCCTCCCGCTTTACGCCAACGACAGCGATGAAGCGCAGGTCATTCACGCTTCCGATTTTGGTGCGGATCCAACCGGTACGAAAGACTCGACGCAGGCGATTCAAAAAGCACTTGCCGCCGCAAAAGAACTGCGGGAAACGTCCGGAAAGCCGGTTACGGTTTCCTTTGAAAAGGGCGAATACCAGATTTACAGGGACTTTGCGGCGACACGTGAAATTCACACGTCCAATACGAGTTCCACCGACTATCCGACCAAGACAATCGGCATTCTCATTGAAGATCAGCAGGATCTGACTCTCGAGGGCAACGGATCGCTTTTCATGATGCACGGCAACATGATGGCTCTTGCGGTCACTCATTCCAAAAACATTACCCTGCATGACTTCTCCTGGGATTTTGCGGTACCAACCACATCCGAAATGACCGTTTCGCGCATGTACAGCGAAAACGGCAAGGATGTCACGGAATTTTACGTTCCCAAGTGCTTCCCGTATCAGATCGACGGAACCACGTTCCGCTGGACGAGCGAACCCTCTCCCTATACCGGAAAGACGTACTGGACGAAAACCGGCATTCACGAAAATACGTACGCGATTTCCGCGACCGACGCGACTGGCGAATTTACCCGCCGCTTTGGCACGAATGCCGAAAACCCGTTCAATAACGTAACCTCGATTACGCCGGTGGAAGGAACCGACGGAACCATTCTGAAATTCGTCTATAACTCTTCCCGTCCGTCCATGCAGAAAGTCGGCATGACCCTGCAGTTCAACTCCGCTGCGGTTCGTGAAACCGCCGGTGCCCTGATCTGGGAATCCGAAAACGTTACCGCGCGCAAAGTGCATGTCCATTACATGCACGGGTTTGGCTGGCTGCTCCAGATGGCCAAAGACGTCTATTTCTATGAATGTTCCATGGAACCCAGAGCCAATTCCGGTCATATCGTCGCGAGCTACGCGGACGGCATTCACGCTTCCGGTGCCGCCGGCAAGCTCGTCATTGAAAACTGCCGGTTTGCGGCTTTGCACGATGATCCGATCAACATTCACGGAACCTTCACCCGCGTTGAGCAGAAACTGGACGACCACAGGCTCCAGCTCAAGTACATTCATGCCCAGCAGGGCGGCTTTCCGCAGTTTCATGTCGGCGACCAGGTTCAGTTCTTCTCTCGCGACCTGCTTCAGTCGGCGGATAACGAAACGGTCTATACCGTTAAAAACGTCATCTCCAATCCAGGCGAAGACGGCAACGATCTCAAGACGATGGTCATTGAATTTGATGAAGAACTGCCTTCCTATCTGACCGATAAGATCGGATCCGAACCGAAATACGTTGCGGAAAACATTACGTACACCCCGGAAGTCACGATCCGAAACAATACGTTCCGCGACCTGGCAGCCCGTGCCGTTTTGTGCACGACGCGCAAGAAAACGCTGATCGAAAACAACACGTTCTACAACACGTCGATGGCTACGATCTTCCTGTCCAACGACTCCGATCAGTGGTATGAATCCGGTCCGATCCGCGACATGACCATTCGAAACAACACGTTCTACATTAAGGATTCCGGCGAACGCGGCTGGGAATACCGTTCCGCAATCTATATTCATCCGGTAACCAAAAACGGCGGACTGCCGGGCTATGAAAATCCAATTCATAAAAACATCACGATCGAAGGCAATACGTTCCACATGGATTCCGATACCGTCGTGAAAGCCGAAAGCGTTGAAAATCTGACGATTCGAAACAACACGATTTTGCGAACCAACCCGGATCTTGCCTTCACAATCGGCGACCTCAGCAAGCACATCCGTCTTGCTGCCGGAGCCAGCACGCAGTCATCCGTCACGCTTAGCGGATCTTCCCGCACGGGCAATACGGAAAACATGTACGAGTTCGCCAAGTCGAAAAACGTAGTCATCGACTCGAATACGTACGACAACGGCCAGAAACTGTACGCCTATCGCGACAACACCCCGGAAGATCAGATTCACATTACCAACGATGCGGTTACGCTGACGACGTCCAAAACCGGAGCAGCTTCAGCTTCTGCAGGCGCCATTCATTATCTGTCCGCCGATCCCGCGATCGCTTCCGTGGATGATTCTGGAAACATCACCGGCGTATCCGCTGGTACGACTCAGGTATACGCCTGGACAAAATGGGATCATTCGCTGCTCTATTCCGATCCGATCGAAGTGACAATTTCGGAAAGCACGACCGGTTCTGCCGTCACGATCGATCAGAAGGACAACACCGTAGTCGGCGCTGCATCGAACTTTACGGCTAAGACACCGGAAGGCGAAACCGTCACCTGGTCGGTTACGGCACTCGATGGAACTGCCACGGATCAGGCCTCGATCACAAGCGCAGGCGAGCTTAACGCCCAGAGCGGCATTTACAAAGTCATCGCCTCCAGCGCTTCCGGTTCGGATTCGCGCATCGTTCTGGTAAACACCGGAAAATCCGCCTCCCTTACTCCGGGCATCTCCGTAACGAATTCGAATACGAATCTCACTTTGAACGAAACCGAAGCGACGATCGCACTCGAAAAGGGCGACTTGTATGAGGAAAACAACTCGGTTAAAAACCTGATTCTTTACGATATCCCCGCAGACACGGAAAATTTTGCAACTTCCGTTCATGTCACCGGTCTTCCGATTCGGGAAAGCGGACAGTGGGATACCGCAAGCTTCCTCGTCTTTGGTGACGCGGACAACTACCTCTCGCTTGGCAAGAAGTGCCATTACGACGGCATTGCGACCGTCTCGGAAACCGGCGGCAGCGCAACCGAGCTTGGAGACAATGCCGCACAGAACGCCCTTTCCGATGCCTGGCTGGCTTTTGTCAAGGAAGGAAACACTGTACACGCGTACTGGAGCGCAGACGGCAAGACGTACACTTCCGTTCGCGATCTTTCCGCTACGATGTTAACGGGCAAAAGCGTACGCATCGGCTTTGCGGGCTGGCATACAAATCCCCGCGGCAAAACTGTTACTTTCAAGGACTTCCGCTTCAAAGCCAATACAACAACTCTCAGCGATCTGAATGAGGAGACCTCCGTTTCCTTTGAACATGGAAATGCCGCGACACCTGTTCTTTCTAACGTACAGCTTTCGGCAGAAACTGCAGAAGCCGGCAGTCCAGTAAGCGTAAGCTATGACGCGACCAATCCGGATGGCGGACAGAGCAGCGCGCAGGTTCTCTGGACGCTCAAAAACGACGAAGGCAAGATTCTCTCGCAAACGCTCTGCGACAGTACGACGTATACGCCTGCACAGCCTGGCAAACTTACTGCGACCGTTTACCTGACGTCGGCCTGGGGCATTCCCGCAGAGCCGAAAGCGACAGCCGAATGTTCCGTTACGACGCCGGCTTCCTCTTCCATCCGCTCCATTCAGGTCAATGGTCAAACCGTCTGGACCGCTTCGGGCACTGCTCCGGATTCGGCATCGATTGCGCTTCCGGCCATCGGCGAAAAAGCCGAAATCCGCGTCGAAGGCGCCGCTTCCGGATGGAAACTGGATGGTACAGCACAGACGACCGCTTCGGCCGTTCTCAGTCTCTCCGGCAAAACCGAGTGGACAATTGCCAATGCGGATGGTTCTACGCCGGTAACGCTGAACATTGAACAGGCCAAAGACAGCCGCTGTGCCATTAAGGATCTGAAGGTCAATGATGAAGCCTTCAGCGCCAACAGCGTCATGACCTGGACAGGGTCCAATACGATGACGATCTCGGCTGCAAGCGACGATACAGCTTCCCTTTCGCTGTACAGCGCCCTCAATCCGGCTGCGCTCGCAATGGCACAAGCGGGCCAAACTCTCTCGGCCAGCGTTACGCTCAAAACCGGCATGAACTCCTTTATCGTGGGCAGCCATGCCGAAGACGGCATCAACCTGGACAAGAAACTTGTTCATATTCTTTACGCACCCGATACGACTGCACAGGTAACGTCCGTGAAACTGGGCGATGCCGTTCTTTCCAAAGAAGAACCGAATGTCGTTTCCGATGAAAGCACAGCGGTACTGAGCGCCGCGTATATGGGCGCAGGCCGTCAGGCGTATCTCAACGGAAAAGAACTCGCCTTCGATGCGCAGGGTCATTCGCTGCTTGGCGAGATCAAGCCGGGCGTCAATGAGCTGATCGTCAAAGTGCTTGCCGCTGACGGCATTTCCAGAGCCGTGGAAAGGTATACACTGTACGCCTCCGATCCCGCTAACGCCGATCTGTACGCGCTGAGCGTGGACGGCAAAACCGTCTCTGATCCAATGGCCGAAACGTATGCCCAGACGATTTCCAAATCGAACTTTGAAGTCCGTGCGCAGGCGATGGATCCCGATGCGACCGTCATTCTCGATGACGGAGTAAGCCGTATAATCGGTACCGGATCAGCAAGTCTGAACGTTTCTCTCTTTGAAAACAGCCATCAGGTCAAAGTGTTCGTGCTTTCCAAAGACGGAACCGAAAGTCATTCTTCAACGATGGACTTTGAAATGGCCGCCTATCTGTCCAATCTGACCTGGTCCGAAAATTCGACCGTCGGCTACGACACGATTCAAAAGGACAAGGCTTCAAGCGGAGCTGCCATTACCCTTTGCGATGAAGAGCAGAACGGCAGAAAATACGAAAAAGGCATCGGATCGCACGTCAACACAAACATCATCTTCAATATCCCGGCCAATACGTATTCCGCACTCAGGGGAGCCGTCGGCGTCGACTACACGAAGCACAATTCGATTTACGCCAATATCACCTTTAAGATTCTTACCGGCTCGAAGGAAGCCTTCAATTCGGGTTCCATGACCGGTACCACACCGCTTAAAGAATTCAGCGTACCGCTCGATGGCGTTACCCAGATCACGCTCAATGCCACGCAGCCGTCCAACAACTGGGACGGTCACGCGGACTTTGCGGACTGCAAGCTCGAAATGACCATGCCGCAGATGCAGGCAACGAACCTCGATCTCACTATGCTCACCGCAGAAATCGAAACCTTTCCAAACGTTCGCCTCGATTCGGTCGACGCGGCGAAGAAAGCCGCCTGGATCACCGCAATTGAAACCGGATCCGCGCTGAAAAAAGATGTACTGAGCAATGCCCAGAACACCGTAACCCAGCTGCAGATCGACAATGCGGCCGCAGCCATCCGCAATGCGCGTCTGGCCATGCTCGGCGAAACGCCGGCTGTCCTGGACTACACTCAGCTCAATCTGCTGATCAAAACGGCTGAAACGATTGATCTGAATGAAGTAACGGATGCATCCAAAGGCACGTTCGCGCAGGATCTTGCCAGTGCTAAAGCCCTTGTCAACAAGGCGCTCGATCAGGCGCACATCAACGCACAGGCCAAAGCCCTTCATGCGTCCCTGCTTGCCCTTCGCTTTACACCCGACTCCAAAAAGCTGGACGGCCTGAAGTAAGCCGATTGAAAACAGATAAAGCTGATGACTGGATCGCAGATCCCTGCGTCCCAGACCTGTCTTTTTCTGATGGCGAAGTAAAGTCTCCATTCGGAACAAAAAAATGAAGCAGAGTCCATGCCTCTTGGAATTATCCAAGGCGGACTCTGCTTTTCTTATGCGATCGTTTCTTTACAGCTGAAAAAACACATCATGAGGATGGCGAGATTTTCCCGCCAGAGGAAAGACGAATTGACATTCAAACCCGCTTATCTTTCTCTTTCGTTATGGAAGAAGACTCTCTTTTGGATAGTGATAGGATAGGAAAAAATATTGTGGAGAAGCTATGAGAAATTACTGGAAAATTCTTTCGATTGTCCTGATCGTGCTGATCGTCCTTGGCCTTGTGCTTGCGATGGGCTTTAAATGGCTGCAGACGCGCCGTGCCGTTCCTGCAGACTATTCAAGCACAGGTCGAAGGCGTCATTGAATCCAAATACATGAAAAATGGCCCGTATGCGGTGAAAAAGCAGGAAGATCACGCCCTGCAGAACTTTTCAAAATACGAAATTTTCTATCCCGCAGAACTGGAAACGAGCGATCGTACCTGGCCGGTTGTCGTTCTTTGTAACGGGACGGGCGTACCGCTTTCCCGTTATGCGGCGATCGCGCAACATTACGCCTCCTGGGGATTTATCGTCATCGGCAGCGAAGAAGCGTATTCGTGGAATGGATGTAGCGCTGAAATGGCCCTGCGTCATCTGGAGCGGCTGGACGAAAACGAAAAGATCGGCGATCAGAACAGCGTCTTTTATCACAAAGTCGATTTCGACCGGATCGGCGCGGTCGGTCATTCCCAGGGCGGTGTCGGCGCCATGAATGCGGCGAGCGTTCAGCCTCATCATGACGTTTTCAAAACGATCGTCGCGCTTTCGCCGACCAATCTGGAACTGGCGGAAAATCTCGAATGGGCGTACGATCCATCTCTGGTTCCTATTCCGACTCTGCTCATCAGCGGTGCAGGCGGAGGCGATGATCCTGTCGTAAACAAGGAGCAGCTTGAAGAAATTTATGCAAAACTTCCCGGACAGAAAGTCATGATGCGCCGTGTCGATACGCCGCACGGGGACATCCTGTATAAAGCGGACGGATACGTCACCGCCTGGCTGATGGCGCAGCTGCAGGACGATCTGGACGCCGCAAAGGCGTTTGCCGGGGAAAAAACAGAAATTCTTTCGAATTCTCTCTATCAGGATCAGAAACTGGACATGGAAAAGGCTGCACAGTAAAAAAGCCGTCCGGTTGCGATACAGAAATCGCCCTCTCTGAAACTTTGGATCGAACGATTTCACACCACGAAAAAGACGATAAACGCACGAAGGGAAGCCCAGAAGGACTTCCCTTTTTTAACGGCATAAATTCATGAAAATGCCGGACTCATTTATAGCTGGAATTGTGACGGAAATAGAGCCACGCAAACAGGCAGAGAAGAATCGAAATGAGCAGCGGTACCCAGGCCATCGGCCAGGGCAGGCCTGTAACATTCATGCCGTAAAAGCCGTAGACCATATTCGGGATGGACAGGACGAGCGTGATCACGGTCAGCCGCTTCATGATGATGTTCATGTTGTTGTTGATGACGTTGGTAAAGCCGTCCGCGCTGCGATCCATGACATCCGAGTAAATCTCGCACATTTCAATGCCCTGCTTAACCTCGATCAGAACATCATCGAGAAGGCCGCGATCGGATTCATACATCGGAATCTGTCGCGATCGAAGAATGCGCCGCAGCGTCTGCTCGAGCGCTTTTAAGGATGTCGAAAAATAGATCAGACTCTTTTCAAGAACGAGCATGTCGATCAGATTCGAATTACTCATGTGCTTATACAGCTTCTGTTCCGTCTGGTTGCTGAAGCGGTCGATCAGACGCAGCGCGCTTAAATACTCCTGTGAAATCAGAAGGATGAGCTGCAGAAGAAACCGCGTTTTATAACGGGTATCGAGATCTTTCACCTTTCCCTGAATCAGGGATTCAATCGTCGAGTTTTCCCGCGTCGAAATCGTCATGATCATTTTGTCGAGCAGGACGACGCCCATCGGCAGCGTGATATACGTTTCAATGCTTTTGCGTGTCGTCTGATCCTTTTCGGGATAGTCAATAATGACCAGCGTCTGATTGTCGTCTTCAGAACGGTCGATATAGGACGATTCTTCTTCATCTAAAGCCGCGCGCAAAAACTCCGGAAGAATAAGGAACTCATCCAGAAGGCGCTGTTTTTCTACTTGAGTCGGGCTCACTACGCTGATCCAGCATCCGCGAACCGGCTGATCGATTTCTTCCAGCGTTCCGGATCCTGACGTTTTAAAATACTGAATCATTTTCTCATCTCGCTTCTTTCTTATCCCCTATACAAAGCCGCAGTACGAACCTGCAAATGATTACGCTCTGTTCTTTTATCTTAGCGAGAGGAATTCGTATACTCGTTTTCAACACTCAGAAATCCGAATTCCGGAAGGTTTTCAAAACGCGGCTCAGGTACCGTACACGAGTCGGACTGGCTGTTCTTTCCAGAATGAAAAACGAGCCCGGACCGACTGGGTCTGAGCTCGCTGTTTTTCGGGTGGAAAGCAGGAATCTTCCGAAAAGAACGGAAATTCTGGGAAAGCTTACCTGGCGTCGAACGCTTTGCCTTCAGCTTTCCATCCGTTATTGGAAAGGAAGCTGTATTCGTTCTGATCGGTGGTGAAATGGTGTGCGCCGTTTCTTGCGTTCGGGTTATACAGACGATATACGTTCTGGAACGCGTCGCTGGCCTGCGGAGCACTCCAGATTACGCCTTCGTTTCTCCAGCCGACGGAAACGAGGAACCTGGCTTCATTCTGATCGACCGTGTAATGATGGTCGCCGACATTCGGGTTGTAGAGACGGTATACTTCGGTGAGATTTTCGCCTTCCGCATTTCTCCAGGCAACCCCTTCATACGTCCAGCCGACGCGGGAAAGGAAAGCGGTTTCGTTGGCGCTCTTCGTATAGAGGTGTTCGCCGGAGTTTGGATTGTATACGCGGTAAACCGGCGTTTCAATGAAGTTATCCCCCGTGCCGTCTTCGTTTTCTAAAGCATGGTCCGCATAATCGAGAACGGACAGCGTCATCGCCACACCGCCGCCGATTCCGGACTGTTCACCGGTGATCCGATCTTCGTAGCTGTAGCCGTATACGCCTACGGCTTCATCGCGGCGATTGAGCATTGGCGAACCGCTCTGTCCGCCGCTGGCGGATGTGTCATGTTCCAGGAACGGGCCGTCCATGTACGAATAGGTTCCCCAGTCTTCATACTGGTTTGTCTCATTGGAAACGCCTCGAACTTCTGCAGGATAGCCGGACACGTGAACGGGACCGGTTCCCGATGGGGAATTCAAACGGATAAAGGATCCGTCGGTCAGCGGCGAAGGAAACTGCACGAGCGCAAAATCGTAAATGAAGGAGTCTTCTTCACTCGTGGACGGATCCTGATACAGCGCGGGCATCGAATAGCGGGAGACTTCCTCGTCAGAATCGTAGCGGGCGAACGGATAAAAGTCTCCATTGACCGCCGGCTCCACAACCAGACGGGTTACAATACCATAGCCGCCTTCTTCCGGTCGGGCAAACAGGCAATGGGCGCATGTCATCATTTCGGTCGGGGAAACCATGTAGCCGCTGCCCACAAAGTATTCTTCTTCGCCATAGGCGTTTTCAAAGGTCATGTACAGCTTGCAGATGGCATTGTACGGAAACTGTGTCGTATCGCTGACTGTCGTGCGGTCATCGATCCAGCTGGCTTTTTTGCGTTCGGAAAGCGGGAGCCGTTCGAGCAGAATGTCACTGCCCTCGCGGGTTTCCTTTTCAAACGTTTTCGGGCGAATAAACTCGAAGGTGTTTTTCGTTCTGGCACGGCGGCTGGAGTCAATCTGGTTCACCGTTTCTGCCGGACGCGTATCCACGTCGGATTCTGCAGCCAGAATTGGAGCTGCCGGCAGCAGGGCGCAAAGCGATGCGCTCAATACAGCGCTCAGGGTTTTACTGCGTTTCATCTCTTTTTCTCCTGTTCATAATTTTGCTTCTCAGAAAGGCGGCAGGATTGCCCTCCTGCCTTCTTTCCCCAAATCCAAAGCTGTGACAAATACAAATCCAAATCGTACGTTCGAATCGAAAAAGAACGCAAGCCGTCTGGTTCAGTCTGTCGGTGTATTTATATAGATTCGGTATAAGTTATGGCCATGGTAACACTGATGGAACAACTTTTTCACAATCCCTGGGAAATCTGATGAAATGAGACAAAAACTGAATCGGAAGGTTCAAATGCATCCATTCGTTTTTATTTTTCACATCATGAATATTTGTTTATTCGCGCAGATCCAGAATCATTTTTTCGAGAGCCCTGGCGGCCTGACTCATCGGGACATCCCGGTTTCTGGCCAGATAAATGGAGCGCGGCGGAATCGTTTCGACCAGCGAGAGCGTACAGAGATCTCCCGTCTGTGCCTCTTCGCTAAGAAATTCCTGCGGCACAAAGCCGACGCCAAGATGATTGCGCACCACCGGCAAAATCTGATCGGTTGCCGCCACTTCAATATCGGGATTCAGATGCAGATCGTATTGGGCAAACACCTCTTCGTAAAACTGCCGGGTAGCCGTCTCGCTGCCCAGTACAATGAGAGGCATCTGGCTCAGATCCGAAATAGAAAGCGGCTGTTCGATCGATCTGGCCAGTTTTTTCGAACAGACGGCACAGTCCTGAAAGTCGCGCAGACGGACCCATTCGATCTGACTGGCCGGATGGCATGGGCTGGTGATGACCGCCAGATCCGCGAATCCGTTTTCTAAGGCGGACAGTGCCTGCGGCGTCGTATGATTAGAAATTCGAATCTGGATTTGCGGATAGCGCGAGCGAAAGGCATTTAAAACCGGAAGGAGCAGACAGCGAAGGGCCACTTCGCTGGCCGCAATCGAAACGGCGCCGGCTTGCAGCGCGCTCATTTCCTGCAGTTCGTTCTGGGCTGCCTGAATGTGTTCCATCGCAATTCTGACATGCGCATACAGCCGTTCTCCCTCGGGGGTGAGTTTTACGCCTTTATGAAAGCGGATAAAAAGATCGCATCCAAGACTTTGTTCGAGCGATTTTATGACGCGCGAAACGTTTGGCTGATTGCTGAAAAGATGTTCAGCCGCTCTGGTCAGACTGGAATATCTGGCGACGCAGTAAAAAATCCGATAATACTCAAAATTCACCGCATTTTTTTCTTTTTTCAGACGGTTCTGAACGTCTGGGTTTCTTTTGGTCATGGCTTTTTTCTCCCGACTGGCTTTCTATTTCATAAACCATATCAAATTGATATGGCTTTGATATCAATACAATATTTTACATATGGCTTTTCTTCTGGATAATGAGTAACGGGTTTGAAAAATCCTTTAAGAAAGGTATGGAAAGAAAGGAATTGAAACGTATGAACAAGGATCTGACGGTCGGAAAACCGTCGAAAGTGCTCTGGCAGTTCTGTCTTCCCCTGTTTGGAAGCATTCTGTTTCAGCAGCTTTACAATATCGCCGACAGTTTTGTCGCCGGACGATTTATTGGCGAAAACGCGCTGGCCGCAGTCGGCAACAGCTACGAAATCACGCTCATTTTCATCGCGTTCGCGTTCGGATGCAATATCGGCTGCTCGGTCGTCGTCTCCCGTCTGTTCGGCTCGAAGCAGTACCGGGATTTAAAAACGGCTGTCACGACAACGATTGCCGCCAGCGGCGTGCTTTGTGCGGTACTCATGCTGATCGGTTTTGTCGGCTGTCAGTTTCTGCTCGAGCTGATCAACACGCCGCAAAGCGTCATGGCCGATTCCATGGTGTATCTCGACATTTACTGCCTGAGTCTTCCCTTTGTCTTTTACTACAATGTTGCGACCGGCATTTTCTCGGCGCTGGGCGATTCCAAAACGCCGTTTCTTTTTCTGGCCGGTTCTTCCTTAAGCAACATCGCCGTCGATATTTTGTCTGTAACGGCCTTTGACATGGGCGTAGCCGGTGTGGCCTGGGCGACGCTGATCTGCCAGGGTGTCAGCTGCGTGCTCGCCATTGTATATGTCTTCAAGCGGCTTCATACACTTCCTCATTCGGGAAAAGCCCCCTTCTTTTCCTGGCGCATTCTTCAGCAGATTTCCGTCATCGCCATTCCAAGCATCCTCCAGCAAAGCTTCATTTCGGTCGGCAACATCGTGATTCAGGGCGCGATCAACGGGTTTGGCGCCAGTGTCATGGCCGGCTACAGCGCTTCGATCAAGCTGAACAATCTGGTCATCACCTCTCTGACGACGCTTGCCAACGGTATTTCCAACTATACGGCGCAAAACATCGGCGCAAACAAGCTTCATCGCATTCGCGCCGGCTTCAACGCCGGGCTTCGTCTAGTCTGGGGCATCTGCCTTCCCCTCTTTCTGGCGTACTTTTTCATCGGCGACCGGCTGCTTCTGCTCTTTCTCCAGCATCCAAACGGCGAAGCGATGCAGACGGGCATCGAAATTTTACGCATTCTTTCTCCGTTCTACTTCATCGTTTCCGCCAAGCTCGTCGCCGACGGCATTTTACGCGGAGCGGGCCAGATGGGAAAATTCATGATTTCCACGTTTGCGGATCTGATTTTGCGCGTCGGTCTGGCACTCATTCTTTCCGCCACCGCTCTCGGTTCAACCGGCATCTGGCTGGCGTGGCCGTTTGGCTGGTCGGCCGGTGCCGTTCTTTCCCTGCTCTTTTACCGCAATGGGCCCTGGTTTAAACACGGTAAGTACGAAGAAGGAAACGATACCCTCGAAGACGAAATCGAAGCGACCGAAACCGAGCTGGCGATTGAGTGAGGCAGGTTTTCTTCCAAACGAAAAAATGCAGTTTCGCGGATTTTGCGTCCGTCGAAACTGCATTTTCTTTTTGCGTATTGAATTTGAATTCTTGGTCCCTTCGAAGATCGATTTCATCGAGGATCGGTTTCCTCGATCCAGTTTCGTATCTTCGTTAGGCTGCGAGAATTATTTGGCTTAGAACAGCCCTTTGATCTTGCCGTTTTCGTCGATGTCCATATCGAGCGCGCTTGGATGCGGCGGCAAACCCGGCATCGTCAGAACCTTGCCCGTCAGAGCAACCACAAATCCGGCGCCCAGAGACGGACGCAACTCACGCACGGTAATAGCGAAGCCTTTCGGTGCGCCCATGCGTTTAGGATCGTCGGTCAGAGACATCTGCGTCTTGGCCATGCAGACGGGCAGCTTGTCCCAGCCGTATTTCTTGAATTCTTCGATCTGCGCTTTGGCTTCGTCGGTGAATTCGACATGATCGGCGCCATACACTTTTTGTGCGATGGTCGTGATCTTGTTTTCGATCGAATCCTTTTCGTCGTAAAGTACGTGGAAGTCGTTTTCCTGATCGCAGAGATCCACTACCTTTTCGGCCAGATCGAGCGCGCCTTCGCCGCCTTTGGCCCATACCTGGGAAAGGGAGAGCGGATGACCGTTTTCGTTGCACCATGCTTCGAGTGCCGCAATTTCAGCCGGCGTATCGGATTCGAACTGGTTGATGGCGACAATGCACGGCAGTCCAAACTGATGGATCGTGTCGATGTGCTTAGCCAGGTTGGCACAGCCTTCCAGCATAGCCGGAATGTTTTCTTCCTTGAGATCTTCAAAGGCTACGCCGCCATGCTGCTTAAGAGCACGGATCGTAGCAACAAGAACAACGGCGTTTGGATGAAGATCGGCCAGACGGCACTTGATATCGAGGAACTTTTCCGCGCCGAGATCCGCGCCAAATCCGGCTTCGGTTACGACGTAATCAGCCAGTTTCAGCGCCGTTTTCGTTGCGATAACGGAGTTGCATCCGTGAGCGATATTCGCGAACGGGCCGCCATGAACGAGAACCGGGTTGTGTTCGAGCGTCTGTACGAGGTTTGGCTTCACGGCGTCTTTCATGACCATAGCCATGGCGCCTTCACACTTCAGATCACGGACATAGACCGGATCGCCGGAATGGTTGAAGCCGATGAGCATGTCGCCAAAGCGCTTTTTCAGATCCATCAGATCGTCCGCCAGACAGAGCGCGGCCATGATTTCGGAGGCAACAGTAATGTTGAAACCGTCCTTGCGTTCGATGCCGTTGACTTTGGAACCCATGCCGATTTCAATTTCGCGCAGGGTGCGGTCATTCATGTCGAGGCAGCGCTTGAACGTAATGCGATCCTTGTCGAGATCGAGTTCGTTGCCCTGATACATATGGTTGTCGATCATCGCGCAAAGCAGGTTGTTCGCGGTCGTGATCGCATGCATGTCGCCGGTAAAGTGCAGGTTCAGATCTTCCATTGGAACAACCTGAGCATAGCCGCCGCCAGCCGCGCCGCCTTTCAGACCGAAAACCGGACCTAAGGACGGTTCGCGCAGGGCGATCATCGTTTTCTTGCCTAAACGATTGAGGGCATCGCCAAGACCGACGGTCGTGGTGGATTTGCCTTCGCCGGCTTTCGTCGGGTTGATGGCGGTAACGAGAATGAGCTTGCCGTCTTTATTTTGGGAAAGATCGAGCGTATTCAGATCGATTTTTCCTTTCGTTTTTCCATACGGTTCAATTGCATCGAGATCGATGTCCGCTTTTGCGGCAATGACATCAATCGGTTCCAGGACGCATTCCTGTGCAATTTCCAGATCGCTTTTAGCCATTAGTCCAGATCCTTTCTTCCGATATCGTTTCGATAGAACAGCGCATCGGATTTCACATGTTTCAAGTCCGCGTACGTTTTTTCCATGGCCTCTTCGAGCGTATCCGCGAGGTTGACGAGCATGAGTACGCGGCCGCCGTTGGTGTACAGGTTTCCGTCTTCTTCTTTCGTTCCCATGTGGTAAATCAGAGAATCGGTATCTTCGAGGCCTTCAATCAAGGCGCCTTTGGTGGACGAAGCCGGATAGCCGGTGGAGGCCAGAACGACACCATGGCTCGTTTTGTCGGTCCATTTCAGTTCCGGTTTTCTGCCATCCATAACATCGAGAATCGCCTGAAGGAAGTCGCTTTCCAGGCGGCAGAGAATGACTTCGGCTTCCGGATCGCCGAAGCGGGCGTTGAATTCGATTGTCTTGATGCCGTCTTCGGTAACCATCAGACCGCCGTACAGAAAGCCGGTAAACGGAACGCCTTCGGCCTGCAGCGCTTTGGCCATCGGCTTCATGATCGCTTCCATCGTGGTGTTGACGAGCTCCGGCGTAATTTTGCGGACCGGAGAATAGCTGCCCATGCCGCCGGTGTTCGGACCGGTATCGTTGTCGCCTACGCGCTTGTGGTCCTGCGCGCATTCGAGCGGAACGACGAGATCGCCGTTAACCAGGGCGATCAGGGAAAACTCAAAGCCTTCGAGATAGTCTTCAATAACGACTGCATTGTCTTCGATCGCAAAGGCGATCTCCAGCGCTTCAAGCGCATCTTCGATATTCATGGCTACGGTCACGCCTTTGCCGGCTTTCAGACCGTTTTCCTTAATGACGATTGGGGCGCCGTGTTCGAGCACGTAGGCTTTCGCGGATTCAAGATCGTGGAACGTTTCGTACGCCGCTGTCGGGATATCGTATTTTTTCATCAGCGACTTGGCAAAGTCCTTGGACGATTCCACCTGGGCTGCGCCCTGGGTCGGTCCAAACACTTTGAGATTGCGGGCGAGGAATTCATCCGCCAGGCCGGCAGCCAGCGTATTTTCGGGGCCGACAATGGTCAGATCGATGCCGTTATTTTGCGCAAAGTCCGCGAGTCCTTTTACGTCATCGGCTTTGATGTTCACGTTTTCGCCGATCTGTCCCATGCCCGGATTGCCCGGTGCGCAGTACAGTTTTTCGCACAGCGGCGATTTGGAAGCGGCCAGAGCGAGCGCGTGCTCTCTTCCGCCGGTTCCAATGACGAGTACTTTCATAAAATCACCTCATATTAGCAGGATCTGCAGAAACTGCAGATAAGTTTTCATTTTAACCGCTCCGCCAGAACGCGGGACGGTCTGGTTTTCATTCAGATCAGACACTCTGTTCTGGAGACTCTCTTCTCACCTCTGGTTTTCTCCCGGTTTCGCTTTGGAAATTTGTCCGGAAAGACGATGGAAGACGGCCAGAATGAGAGACACAGGGAGCTGAACGCTTCAGTTCCCTGTGTAAATGGTAAAGGCAGCAGGCCGCGATCAAATCCTCGTCTGGCCCGGTCTGTCTTTGTGAATCCTAAGTTGAGTAAAGATTAGTGCTTGAAGTGACGGATGCCGGTGAAGACCATCGCGATGCCGTGCTGGTTGCATTCGTCGATGCTCAGCTGATCCTTGATGGATCCGCCCGGCTGAATGATGGCGGTCACGCCGGCTTTTACCGCTTCTTCCACGGTATCGGGCATCGGGAAGAAGGCATCGGAAGCCATAACGGAACCTTTCGCCTTTTCGCCGGCCTGTTCGATGGCGATTTTCGCCGCGCCGACACGGTTCATCTGTCCGGCACCGACGCCGATCGTCTGGTTGTCCTTGACGAGAACGATCGCGTTGGATTTCACGTGCTTTACGATGTTCCAGCCAAAGAGGAGCTGTTCGAGTTCTTCTTCGGTCGGTTTACGGGTTGTCGGGCATGTCAGATCTTCAACGCGCAGGCGATGGGTATCCATTTCCTGAACGAGCAGACCGTCGTTGACGTTCGTGTACTTGAGGGTGTTGCTGGGCTCGAGGGTGGTGTCGAGTTCAAGCAGACGGATGTTTTTCTTGCGAGTCAGAATTTCCATGGCTTCATCCGTAAAGCCCGGTGCAATGATGATTTCCAGGAAGATTTTGGACAGTTTGTCTGCAAGTTCCGCATCGACTACGTCGTTGAGCGCGACAATGCCGCCGAAGATGGAAACCGGGTCCGCATCGTAGGCTTTATCCCACGCTTCGTTGATCGTGGCGCCGATGCCGACACCGCAGGGGTTCATATGTTTCAGGCCGACTGCCGCTTTCTGGCCTTCGAAATCCTTGAGAACTTCGATGGCTGCGTTACCGTCCTGGATGTTGTTGTAGGAAAGTTCCTTGCCGTGCAGCTGTTTCGCGTTGGCCAGCGAATACTGCGGCTTCATGCCTTTGTAGAAGGCGGCCTTCTGGTGCGGGTTTTCGCCGTAGCGCAGATCCTGCACTTTATCGAAGGTGATCGTCATGCTTTCCGGGAATTCTTCACCGGTACGTGAAGTCAGGTAGTCAGCGATCATCGCATCGTAGCGTGCAGTGTGACGGAATACTTTGGCCGCGAGCTTTTCACGGGTATCGAGCGTCGTTTCGCCGTTTTCCTTCAGTTCATTGAGAACTTTGTCGTAGTCGGCTGGATCGCAGAGAACCGGAATGAAGCGGTAGTTCTTGGATGCGGAGCGCAGCATGCTTGGACCGCCGATGTCGATGTTTTCGATGATTTCGGCATGGCTTACGCCTTCTTTCTGTACCGTTTCCTTAAAGGGGTACAGATTGACGCAGACTAAATCGATGTCTTCAATGCCAAGATCGCGGATGGCTTTGACATGTTCCGGATTGTCGCGTACGCAAAGCAGGGCGCCGTGAACGGCGGGATGCAGGGTTTTAACACGGCCGTCCATAATTTCCGGAAAGCCGGTGACATCGGAAATCGAAATGGTTTCGATGCCCGCATTTTCAAGAGTCCGACGGGTTCCACCGGTGGAAATGATCTCGTAGCCAAGATCTTTTAATCCCTGGGCAAAATCGGTCAGACCGGTTTTGTCCGAAACGCTGATCAGTGCTCGTTTCATTTTTTTCTCCTTTATTTTTCTCGAATCAATCTCTGTTCAGGACAGTCGCTTCTGTCCTGAATTTTTGTGAATTTCTATTCGAAGACTCAGTCTTTTGCCGAAAGAATCTTTACGGCCTCGTTAATGCCTTTATAAAACGTCTCGTATTCCGCAGCGTGCACGGCGGTTTCCAGCTCTTCCAAGGACCAGTCTGGATTGACCGGCACTTCCTTCTGCAAGATCACCGGACCGGTATCGACGCCTTCATCAATGAAGTGCACCGTAACGCCGGTCACTTTCGCTTTGGCTTCATAGGCATCCTGAATGGCGTGCGCCCCTTTGAAACTGGGAAGCAGCGCCGGATGCAGATTGACGATGCGGCCTTTATATGCGCCTAGCAGCGTATCGGAGACGATTTTCATGTAGCCGGACAAAATGAGCAGATCCGGATTGTACGTTTTGAGCCAGTCTAAAATCTGTCGTTCGTAGTCGGCTTTATTTTCGCAGTCCTTTAAGGCGATGCATTTGGACGGCAGATTCCAGTTTTTCGCGCGCTCGAGCGCATAGGCGCCGGGCTTGTCGCAAAACAGCGCGTCGATTTTCACATCGAGGCGGCCGTCCTTCTGTGCTTCCATCAGGGCTTCAAAGTTTGTGCCCGATCCGGAAGCGAACACGACGGCGTTCATCGGTGGAGTTCAACCTTTCCGGAATCCGTCACTTCGCCGATCACATACGCCGGCTGATCGTGCTCAGCCAGGATGGAAAGAATTTTGTCCTTTTCTTCTTCTGGAGCGGCGATCACAAAGCCGATGCCCATGTTGAAGACGTTGTACAGTTCCTGCTCGGAAATGGTCGAGCGCTTCGCAATGAAGTCAAAGATGGCCGGACGTTCAAACGAATTGAGATCGATGGAAACGCCAAGGCCTTCGGGAAGCATTCTCGGAATGTTTTCAAAGAATCCGCCGCCGGTAATGTGAGCCATGCCGTGCAGATCCGCTTTGCCAAAGAGCGCCTTGACCGGCTTGACGTAAATGCGGGTCGGTTCCAGAAGCACGTCGCCGAGCTTTCTTCCGCCCAGTTCTTCAAAGCTTTCGTGCGGATCGAGGTGGTTGTCCTTGAACAGCACTTTACGAACGAGCGAGAAGCCGTTGGAGTGAATGCCGGAAGACGGCAGTCCGATCAGGATATCGCCGGCTTTGACTTTCGTATTGGTCAGCAGGGTTTCACGATCGGCTGCGCCGACGCAGAAGCCGGCAATGTCGTAATGATGAATGTCATACATGTCCGGCATTTCGGCGGTTTCGCCGCCGATCAGCGCGCAGTCGGAAAGCTCACAGCCGTCGGCTACGCCCTTGACGATGCTTTCGATGACTTCCGGATAGTTTTTGCCTACCGCGATGTAGTCGAGGAAGAACAGCGGGGACGCCTGCTGGACGAGTACGTCGTTGACGCACATCGCAACCGCATCGATGCCGATGGTGTCGTGCTTATCCATTTCGAAGGCCATCATCAGCTTGGTGCCAACGCCGTCGGTTCCGGATACGAGCACCGGGTCCTTGAACCCGGCTGCCTTTAAGTCAAACATGCCGCCAAACGCACCGATGGAATCCATGGCGCCAGGCACTTTCGTGCGGGCAACATGGGATTTGATGCGGCGGACACTGTCGTAGCCAGCTTCGAGATCGACGCCGGCTTCTTTATATTGATCAGCCATTTTCATTTTCCTTTCTTTATTCCGTGAGGAAGGAATGTTTCGTTGTTGAAATTTTTCTGGTTACTCTGTCCGGGATTTCCTCCAGAAGACGATCGCTCGGATGGATCGCTTTGGTCAGCCGGACAGGAGGGCAGGCCAGCCGCCGGCCAGGGATCGCAGTTTGCGATGTCGGATATCCGGGTTCAAATCGGACAGGCACGCATTCTGCAATCTGCAGGACAGCAGCTTTTCTTTCTATTTTTTATGTGGATTATCGCAAGCGAGGTTTGCAGCGGAGGGCTAGTCTTTTTCCTTATGGGTGAAGAACCGGACGCCGCTGGCGAAAATGTCCTGATCGCGGTTTCCGGAAATGTTCTGGAACAGACCCGGTTCGTAGCGTTCGCTGTGGCCCATCTTTCCGAAGATCATGCCGTCTTTGGAAAGGACGCCTTCGATGGCGAGCATTGATCCGTTGAGGTTGTCTTCCACATTCATGGACGGTTCGCCGTTTTCATCAACGTACTGCGTCGCGATCTGGTGGTTGTCGATCATCTCCTGCAGCAGTTCAGGGTCGGCCATGAATTTGCCTTCGCCATGGCTGAGCACGATCGAGAACGTGTCGCCGGCATCGAAATCCTGCAGCCACGGAGAATTATTCGAGGTGATGCGGGTGCGCGCAACGCGGGAAACGTGGCGGTTGATGTCGTTGCGGAAAAGCGTAGCGAGCTCTTCGCCGTTTTTGTTCAGATCGCCAAACGGAAGCAGACCGGATTTGACGAGCGCCTGGAATCCGTTACAGATGCCGAGAATCAGACCTTCGCTGGCACGCATCGTATCGAGCGCGTTTTTGATTTTTTCGTTTTTGAGAACGGAAACGATGAACTTGCCGGAGCCGTCCGGTTCATCGGCCAGCGAGAAGCCGCCGACGATCATGAAGATCTGCGCCTTTTCAATGGCTTTGGCCAGCATGTCGATCGATTCGTTAATGTGATCGACATCCAGGTTGTTGAAGACGATCGTCTGCACTTCCGCACCGGCGCGGCGGAATTTTTCCGCGGTATCGAATTCGCAGTTCTGTCCTGGGAAGACCGGAATGACAACGAGCGGTTTATCGTATTTCACTTTGGAATAGCGCTTCTCAGAAGAATAGGTTGAAACGGCTTTGGCTTTCTGTGCGTCTTTTTCTGTTCTGGCGGGCGCTTCAGTCGGATAGAGACGGGCGTAGCGTTCGCTCCAGGCGGCATAGGCCTGCGCGAGGCTTTCCGTTTTTTCATTGAGCGTGATGTCCTGGGCTTTGGTCGTATGGCCTAAAAGAATCCAGTTGTCGCGGTCGATGTCTTCCGTCGTTTCGACAACAATCGAGCCGATGCCAAATCCAAACGGATCGTCGACACTGGCATTGACGCCGATTTCGTTGCCAAACGCCATGATCGCCAGAGCGGCCCCGACACCGCCATCCTTGACGATGCGGGCTGCAGCGATATGGCCGTTTTCGTTTTCTTCCTGAATGGAGGCGAAATTGTGCTTGAGCTGTTCGTAGTTCGGGCTGCCGTCCTTTTCAGGAATATGACGAACCAGATAAATCAGATGACCCGGTTCCTTAAAGGCGGAAGAGATCACATGATCGGTATCGGTAACGGCTGTGGCGAATGTGATCAGCGTGGGCGGAACGTGAATATCGTTGAACGTACCGCTCATCGAGTCCTTGCCGCCGATGGCCGGCGTTTCAAATTCCATTTCGGCTTTGACCAGACCGAGCAGCGCCTGCAGCGGATAGCCCCATTTGTCTGGATCGAAACCGAGACGTTCAAAGTATTCCTGATTGGACAGACGGGCAGTGAGCGGATCAAAGCCGAGCGCGCTCAGACGGGCGAGGGCTTCGACAACGGAGTACTGCGCGCCAAGCCATGGCGAGAAGCGGGAAAGCTTCGGATCAAAACCGTAGGTCATCGCTGAGCACGTTGTCGTAAATCCGCGTACCGGCAGTTTCTGTACGGAACCGATTTCCGGAGTGTGCTGCGTCTTTCCGCCAAACGGCATGAGCACGGTGCTCTTGCCGATCGAAGCATCGAACATTTCGGAAAGACCGCGCTGGTTTGCGGTATTGTCTTCGGCGAGCGCTTCATCAAGCGTTTTCTCACTGGAAACGAATGGATTGCATTCGCTTTCGCCTTCGAGAATGGTGACATCAACTTTCTGACGGACACCGTTGGTATCGAGGAAGGAACGGTCGAGATCGACGATCGTATCGCCTCGCCATTTCATAACGAGGCGGTTTGTATCGGTTACGGTGGCGACCTGAACGGCGTTCAGGTTTTCCTTTTCGCATTCTTTCAGGAAGGCTTCTTTATCTTCGGCAGCAATGCAGACGGCCATGCGCTCCTGACTTTCGGAAATCGCCAGTTCTGTGCCGTCGAGGCCGGCGTATTTTACAGGTACCGCATCGAGATCAATATCGAGGCCGTCAGCCAGTTCGCCGACTGCGACGGAAACACCGCCGGCGCCAAAGTCATTGGCTTTCTTGATCAGACGGGTCGCATCCGGATTGGAAAACAGACGCTGCAGCTTGCGCTCCATAAGCGCGTTGCCCTTCTGTACTTCGGACGAGCATGTATCCAGAGACTGGTCATTGTGTTCTTTGGAAGATCCGGTCGCGCCGCCGATGCCGTCGCGTCCGGTTGCGCCGCCGATGTAAATGATCACATCGCCCGGCTGCGGCTTTTCGCGTTTGACATGATTTTTCGGGGCGGCACCGATGACACCGCCGACTTCCATGCGCTTGGCGGTATAGCCGGGATCAAACAGTTCTTCAACGTAGGTGGTCGCCAGACCGATCTGGTTTCCGTAGGAGGAATAGCCTTTGGCCGCGGTTTTGGAAATTTTGGACTGCGGCAGCTTGTGTTCGAGCGTATCAGCAAGCGGTGCGGTAACATCGCCGGCACCGGTAATGCGGACGGCCTGGTAAACGTAGCTGCGTCCGGAGAGCGGGTCGCGGATCGCGCCGCCGATGCAGGTGCTGGCGCCGCCGAACGGTTCGATTTCGGTCGGGTGGTTATGGGTTTCGTTTTTGAACATGAGCAGCCAGGGCTGTTTCGTTCCGTTGACGTCGACTTCGATTTCAATGGAGCAGGCGTTGATTTCATCGCTCACTTCCTGATCGTCGAGCTTGCCGCGCTTGCGCAGCGTACGGCCGGCGATGGTAGCGAGATCCATCAGCGTAATCGGCTTTTCTTCCCGTCCGGTTTCGGCACGCAGATCCAGATACTGGTTCCACGCGTCTTCAATCTGTTTTCCAAACGTATCGTTTTTGAAATCGACCGACTGAAGAATGGTTTCAAATGTCGTATGGCGGCAATGATCGGACCAGTACGTATCAAGAACGCGGATTTCCGTCAGGGACGGATCGCGTTTTTCCTCCTCTTTAAAATAGGACTGAACGAAAACGAGATCTTCGAGCGACATGGCCAGACCAAGCGATTCGCGCAGACCCTCGAGTTCTTCTTCGCTCATTTTGGTAAAGCCTTCAACGGTCGGTACGTCCTGAATGTCGATGCTCTGGGAGTCATCGAGCACATCCATGTTTTTCCTGCGGGCTTCGACCGGGTTGATCATGTAGGCTTCAATTTCTTCTGCCTGCTTGTCGTCGAGGTTTTCCATGACGAGCAGCGTTCCGGAGTGAATGCGTACATCCTGACGGCTGTTGAGCAGCATCAGACACTGCATGGCGGAATCGGCACGCTGGTCATACTGACCGGGCAGATATTCCATGGCCAGCGTGTACTTGCCTTCGGTATCGACATGATCGAGCACTTCGTCGATTGCCGGTTCAGCAATAACCTGACCTTCGAGAAGGGCGAGATCGTCGTCATCGGCATTGAAAATGTCGTAAATGACGTACTGATCGAGATGGAAATCGTCGCGCAGACCGAGATCGGTGCGCAGCGTTTCTTCCAGCGACCGGCTTTCGACCTGAAAAGCCGGTTTTTTGCGAATAAATCGGCGGGTATTCATTTCTTTATTCTTCCTCCAGAACGGATCCAGCGAGCACAGTGGCTTTCTGCTCTTCCTTGAAGCGGGTGATGATTTCGGCCATTTTCGGATCGGCCAGCGCCAGCATCTGTCCAGCGAGCACAGCCGCGTTTTTCGCCCCGGCTTTACCGATGGCAACCGTAGCAACCGGAACGCCGGCCGGCATCTGAACGGTGGACAGCAGCGAGTCCATGCCGCCTAATGCCGAAGTCTGCATCGGAATGCCGATGACCGGCAGAATGGTCGAGCTGGCGAGTACGCCGGCTAAATGCGCGGCACCGCCTGCAGCAGCAATAATGACCTGAATTCCCTTCTCAGCCGCTGTGCGCGACAGCTCGAGAACCGCATCCGGCGTACGATGTGCAGAAAGTACGCGGACTTCGTACGGGATTTCCAGTGCCTTGAGCTGATCCAGACACGCCTGCATGACAGGCAGATCCGAACGGCTTCCCATGACAACCAGGACTTTTTTATCGTTCATACATTTCCTCCCGCCCCTGTGGGCAATGAAAAAGCATGCCGGGTCTGTTTGAGCGGCATGCTGAAAATAGCGTTTTCGTTTTTACTTTTGTTCACTAAAGTCATGACCATAACCTTAATCCTCCAAAAGCCGCATGGGGTGACCCCCTTGCGAGGTTATGGTATGCAAAAGGAAAATTCTTTTCAACGGCATCTGATTGGGCCAGCCGGCAAAACAGGGAGAATTCGGGCAAAAAAACTGAAATCCCTACATTTGATCCAAAAATATACCGCTTACGTTTTTTATGAAAATATTTTCATAGCCGTGCGTTTTTCTTTCCACACCGGTTTTCTTCCCGGACACCTCCGCTTTATCTACACCCTCAGAAAAGATTCGACAGAAGCCGCAGCACTTCCATTGGCCCAGACGGGCGATTTTTTTGTGAACCGGCTGAATCGGCCGTACGCCATTCCTGGAACAGGCCGTATACCAGACATCCTGCAAAAGGTTTTAAAGACCAGCTCAGAAATACCGTTCAGAATATAGAGAAGGCACAGAAGAGATCGGGAAAATCCAGAAAGTGATCGGGAAGATCCGAAAATCTGGAAAGAATATCGAATAGACATAAAACACATATGGATGCGCTTTACCGGTTTTGCCGCCTGTTCCCTCCTTTACCAATATTTCAAAGCCAGATTCCAAATGCGCAAAACCGGATAGCAGAGAGAGGAAAGGCACATCGGTCTTTTACTGAATTTCGTACTGAATTTCGTACTGAAATTTTTCCATACAACTTTCATGAAATCGTTTCATTCCTTTGCGGGTAATGGGAAATGAATGAAAAATGGAAACGGTCCGGCCAATCCAAACAGGGTTTGGTTGAAAGAAGATGGGGGCCGGCTATAATGTAGGCGTTTGTTAAGGAGGAACTATGGAAGAAAAAGAAATGCTCTATGAGGGCAAAGCAAAAAAAGTGTATGCCTGTGAGGATCCCGATCTGGTCATCGTCGACTATAAGGACGATGCGACCGCGTTCAACGGTCTGAAAAAAGGAACGATCAAAGGCAAAGGCGCCATCAACAACCGCATGACGAACTACCTGATGAAGATTCTGGAAACCAAAGGCGTTCCCACTCATCTTGTCGAAGAAATCGACGACCGCAAAACGGTTGTAAAGAAAGTGGATATCATCCCTCTCGAAGTCATTATCCGCAACAAAGCTGCCGGCTCGTTCTCCAAGCGTCTGGGCATCCCGGAAGGCAGCGAACTGAAATGTTCCACCCTTGAATTCAGCTACAAGGACGACGATCTGGGCGATCCGCTGATCAACTCCTACATGGCCCGCGCCATCGGAGCTGCAACAGAGGAAGAAATCGAAACCATCACCAAGTACGCATTCCAGGTCAACGAAGTGCTGAAAGAATTCTTTGCCTCCATCGGCATCGAACTCATCGACTTCAAACTTGAATTCGGTAAAACAAAAGACGGACAGATCGTTCTGGCCGACGAAATCTCTCCGGATACATGCCGCTACTGGGATATGAAGACCGGCGCACATCTCGATAAGGATACGTTCCGCCGCGACCTTGGCAATCCGGAAGGCGCTTATCAGGAAGTCTTCAAACGCATGGGGTTTGACGCCGAATGAGCAGCCATACAGAATACCAGTCCCCGCTTTCCCAGCGCTACGCATCGCCGGAAATGAAATATCTCTTTTCCGAAGAAAAGAAATTCCAGACGTGGAGAAAGCTCTGGATCGCTCTTGCCGAAGCCGAACAGGAACTCGGTCTCGATATTACCGATGAGCAGATCGCTCAGCTTAAAGAACACGCTAAGGACATCAACTACGAAGATGCCAAGGCCCGTGAGAAAATCGTTCGCCACGACGTCATGTCTCACGTCTACGCCTACGGTCTGCAGGCTCCGGAAGCCAAGGGAATCATTCACCTGGGCGCTACCAGCTGCTACGTCGGCGACAACACGGATCTGATCGTCATGCATGAAGGCCTCGAACTCATTCAGGCCAAAATTGCGGCGGTTCTTGCCCGTCTTAAAAAATTCGCCCTGGAATACAAGGACATGCCGGCGCTTGCCTTTACGCATTTCCAGCCCGCACAGCCGACGACCATCGGCAAGCGCGCTTCCTTATGGGCCCAGGATCTCGTCATGGACTACGAAGAGATCACCTGGCTGCTCGAACATAAGAAACTGCTCGGTCAGAAAGGAACGACCGGTACACAGGCTTCCTTCCTGGAACTGTTTGACGGCGATTCCAAAAAAGCCGCCCGCATCGATGAGCTGATCTGCAAGAAGATGGGCTACGATGACTGGTTTGCGGTAAGCGGTCAAACCTATCCGAGAAAATACGATACCCGCGTGCTGCAGGCGCTCTCTGGCGTAGCGCAGTCCGCGCACAAGTTCTCCAATGACCTGCGTCTTCTCCAGCATAAGAAAGAAATGGAAGAGCCTTTTGAAAAAGGTCAGATCGGTTCTTCCGCCATGGCCTACAAACGCAACCCGATGCGCAGCGAGCGCATGGCTGCCCTGGCCAACTACGTTCTTGCGGATACGATGAACCCAGCTATTACTGCTTCTACACAGTGGTTCGAACGTACGCTCGACGATTCCGCCAACAAGCGCATCGCCGTAGCCGAAGCGTTCCTGGCCACCGATGGCATTCTCGACCTCTACCTGAACATCACCGACGGTCTGGTCGTTTATCCGAAAGTCGTTGAAGCTGACTTGCGCCGCGAGCTGCCGTTCATGGCGACCGAGAACATCATGATGGATGCGGTAAAAGCCGGAGGCGACCGTCAGGAACTGCACGAAGCTATCCGTGTTCATTCCATGGAAGCCGCTCGTCAGGTTAAGGAATTCGGCCGTGAAAACGATCTGCTCGAACGCATTGCGGCAGACGATCGTTTCCCGCTGACGATGGACGAACTCGAAGCCCGCATGAATCCTTCCCTCTACGTTGGACGTGCGCCGGAACAGACCGAAGAGTTCTTCAAGAACGTCGTCGATCCAATTCTCGCTAAGCATCCGGAAGCCGAACAGCTCGATGCCGAGATCAATGTCTGATCGAAGGATCGTTCGGATCTGCGCGAAATCTCAGACTTAAAATCACCTGGCCCAAAAAACACTAACGTATAAAAAAGGAAACACCGGAGCACCCCCTCCTAGAATCTGGCCTGCGCCAGATCCTTCAGGATTGTTCCGGTGTTTTTGTGTGTATTCACGTGGTTCTGAGTGTGTGGGGTTGGGCCGAAATTTATGTGGACGAATTTCGCGGCTGCCCTTATCTCTGCGCTTTCGCGGAAACCTGACCAGGTTCGGGCGATTCCTTGAGATAGCCGATCATGCCTTCCTTCTGGGTCGGACTCATGAACTGTGCGAAATAGTCGTACATCGATACTACGGGGACGAAGAGGCGTGTCAGGGAATTCTTGTGGTAATCAAAACCATCTACGCGCAGAATTCCTTCACTGATCAGACGCCGGATGGCGGCGAGCAGTGTATTCCGGTTCAGGTTCGGGTTCGCCTCAAGAATATCGCTGAACGAAGCTGGTTTATCCAGCTGCCACAGGGTCATCATAATTTCGAATTCCTTTTTGGATAGAATCTTGTTCATAGCGGTTACTTCCTTATTCCTTTATCTTTTTTGCCAAGAAGAGCGAGGAGGGTCTTCTTCTGAGCCGTTAAAAACCACAGTATACTGAACTATAGTGCAGAGATGAAATGATTTGCCCAAAAATAAGATCTTACCTTTTCATACGTGTGACTATACATTCAGCTTCCTGTAATCTTTATTTTACGCTTATTATTTAAATCATTAAAGATTGTATTCCAAACAAAATGCTATGAAATCACAACTTATTAGGGCAATCTTCTGATTTTCATACAATTTTCTGGGAAAATATAATAGTAATATTTTTAAATACAGGAGGATCTATGATTACCTTTGGCTCTAAACCGGTTACACTCGAGGGCACGCCGATCAAAACCGGCGATACCTTCCCGTCATTCAAAGCGCTCGATGCCGACTTCAACGAAGTTGAACCCATGAGCAAGTCTGGCAAGACCATCGTGCTTGCGGTACCATCCATCGATACACCCGTCTGCTCGCTCGAGCTGGGCAAGTTTCTTCACTTCATGAACGGAAAACCTGAGGTCCGCGTGATCTCCGTCTCCCAGGATCTTCCCTTCGCGCTCGCCAGATGGAACCGCGATCATGAAAACGATCGGATCGAAACGCTCTCCAACTTCCATCTTGAAGACTTCAGTGCCAAGACCGGCACGAAGATGAAAGAAAACGGTCTGCTCTGCCGCGCAGCCTTCGTTGTCGACGAAAACGGAAAGATCATCTATGACGAGTACGTCTCCGAAGTCGCAAACGAGCCGGATTATGTGGCTCTGCTCGAAGCTGCAGGCCTGCAGTAAGCGCGCTTCCCTTCTCAGCAATTTCTAATGCCTTACTGGCGTACAAAAGCGGATCTCATTCCGCTTTTTTATTTGGTCTCTCTGGATGCAGCTGTTTTTCGCGGAATCCAGGGAGGGAGTTGATTTTTTTCGTATTGCAGCCAAAATTGACGATATGTTCTGCTGCATAACCCTGTAACGGATATGTCTTACGGATCAGCAGCTGGAGAAAAATATAAGCAGTCCGATTCGCGTACACAATCCATCTGCCCAGCAGCATAGAGAAATTTCGGACTGTACGATAGAAAGGAGTATCGCTATGGCTTTGCAATATACAAACACTCCAACCATGCCCGCAAAAAAGCCAAAGAAAACATTCCGGGAGCAATTTGACGAAGAAGTAACAAAATCCAGAGGTCTGGCGATCGCGGTCGATGCTGCTTCCGTAGAGAGTCTGCGTGAGCTGGATCACATCATAGATCAGAACCAGATCGAAAACGTGATACTGATTCTTGGCACCTATTGGAACAATGGAGCCCCGAAAGCCGTTCTGGAAGAAGCTTTGCGTCTGGCGGTCAAATGGAAAGCGCGAGGAATTGGAGAGATTCGCCTGGTTCATTCCGTTGACTACCTTGGAAACGTCTATTGCTTTTATTCCAGGCCCGGTTCAAATCCTTTCATCGCATGTGTCGGCTCCGGAAATTTATGCATCCTGGATCCCCTCCCTGCCGCCGACTGGCCATACGAGCTGTCTATATCCACGCGAAAGCCAGAGGATCTCCAATCTCTGGAAGAGGAAATTCAGGAACTTGCTAAACCGATCCATTCCGTCAATCTTCTGGATGTGCGACCAGAGCAGCTCACCCTGCTTACGTAGCATAGGCTGCCCTTCCTGGTCCAGATAAGGCTGTTTCCTCCCTCTTATCTTTGAACTCCTCTCAGAGCAAGAGAAATATTCCATACAGAGAAAGAACCCTATATAGGAGCGCATCCAGCATCGCGTAACCGGTTTTCCTCCTACACTGCTTTCACCATTCCAAACAAAAAAGACGTCTCAGGAATGATTTCCTTTGACGTCTTGAATTTGAGATTTCGTTCTGCGATTAAGCGAGAGCAGCTTTAGCTTCTTCTACTACTTTAGCGAAGCCTTCTGCATCATGGATGGCCATTTCCGACAGCATTTTGCGGTTGATGTCGATGTTAGCCAGTCTCAGGCCGTGCATCAGTCTGGAGTAGGAAATATCGTTCATACGTGCAGCCGCATTGATACGAGCGATCCAGATCTTACGCATGTTGCCTTTCAGTTTACGACGGTCGTTGTAAGCGTATTTGAAGCTGTGCATTACCTGCTCATTCGCGGTTTTGTACAGAGTGTGTTTGCTACCAAAATAACCTTTCGCAAGCTTAAGGACTTTTTTTCTTCTTCTGCGGGAAACAATTCCGCCTTTTACTCTTGGCATATTCTATTCTCCTCCTGTTATCCTCAATTACTTCACAAGCATGTCTTTGATACGCTTGTAGTCAGTTACGTCAACCATTCCGGCTTTGGCCAGATGACGTCTCTGATCTTTTGTCTTGCCGTGGAAACGGTGAGAAGTATAAGCGTGATGTCTTTTCAGTTTTCCCGATCCGGTCTTTTTCACACGTTTGGCCAGACCTCTGTGGCTTTTCATTTTTGGCATGATTTTCTCCTCCTTTTATGGTTTCTCTTTCGGCTCGCTGGCTTGCGCTGCCGGCTTCTTCTTCTGAGGAGCCAGCACGAGAGACATAGTGTTTCCTTCCAGGGAAGGCTTTTTCTCTACAAGGGCGATATCCTTCACTTTATCGAGAAAGTCGTTCATAATCTGACGTCCGACATCCTGTCGGGTCATCATACGTCCGCGGAATCTCATATCAATTTTGACTTTCATCCCCTGCTCGATCCATTTACGAGCCTGGCGGAGTTTCGTTTCAAAATCGTGCGTATCCACGACAGGCGACAGACGGAGGGACTTGAGTTCCACCACGTGCTGTTTCCGTTTGGCTTCCTTTTCTTTTTTCTGCTGCTCGAAATGGTATTTGCCATAGTCGAGAATTTTGCAGACGGCTGGACGAGCTTTGGGAGCTACGCAGAGCAGATCGAGATTCTGTCGATATGCGAGTTCCAGCGCTTCGCGCTTGGATTTGACTCCCAGCTGATTTCCTTTCGCGTCGATGACAAGCACTTCCCGGAAAGGAATCTTTTCATTGAACAGATCGTCATTTACGTTGTTCGGGGCTACTTTTCGATTATTGATAATTGAATACCTTCCTTTCATGAATCCATAAAAAAATGGGCGCAGAGCGCACCCTAATCCTGCTGGTTTCGAATTCTGATCGATTCCGAACTGGCATTAACCCATGCATCCGTATGCATCAGGTGAGAAGGGGCTTCTTCTTTCCATTTCTTACTTGGCAAGTTTATCAAAACCGACCTTTTGTGTCAAGCATGCGCCTCATTTTCCCATAAGAAAAGGGCGGCTGCCTCCCGAGAAATCCAATATCGGTTATTTTATCGCAATTCTCTGTTATGTAAAACCTTTTCTGTGCTGAGCGCAGCTGTATACGGTTACGGGATTTTCAGAGATTTTGCAGGAAAAACGCGCCCATCCTCTGTGTTTCCCATTTTGCTTCCTGTCAAGTCCAGTTTCTGTGCGGCTTCTGACCGCCCGCAGCCTTCTCGCAAAGTAAGCGTCAAATAAAAGACGGGTATTTTCTCGACCGCCTCCTTGGGATAA